>JAJFUY010000108.1 GCA_021372185.1 Chlamydiales bacterium
TAAAAACTGCTTGTTATTCACTCCTGGAATTTCTACAGGATACTGAAAGCTCATAAAGAGGCCCATATGTGCACGCTCTTCTGGGTCTAAATCCAAAATATTCTGCCCTTTAAAATAGATTGAACCACTAGTAACATCGTAGGCGGGATGTCCTGCTAGCACTTTTGCTAATGTTGACTTTCCAGAACCATTGGGGCCCATAATAGCGTGTACTTGGCCTTTTTCAATTTTTAGGGAGATTCCCTTTAGAATTTCTTTGCCGTCAATTGCTACTGACAGATTTTGTATATCGAGCATAATTTCGTTATCCAACCGAGTTTTCAAGCTTCATAGAAAGTAAATTTTTTGCCTCTTGAGCAAATTCAAAGGGCAATTCATCCAGCACTTTTTTGCAAAAACCGTTCACTATCATATTCACAGAGTCTTCAAACGACACACCGCGTGAACGGAAATAAAAAAGCTGTTCTTCGTTAATTTTAGAAGTAGAGGCCTCATGCTCAAGCTGGCTTGAGGCATTATCCACTTCGATATAAGGGAAGGTGTTTGCAGAGCACTCATCGCCCACGAGCATTGAGTCACACTGCGTGTAGTTTCTGGCGCCTTCTGCTTTAGGGAATATTTTTACAAGGCCACGGTAAGTATTACTTGATAGCTCTGCAGATATACCTTTTGACACTATGGTAGAGCGGGTGTTTTTGCCGATGTGAATCATTTTGGTACCGGTATCAGCCTGCATGCGGCCATTAGTAAGCGCAACAGAATAAAATTCACCAACAGAATTATCTCCACGCAAAATGCAGCTTGGGTACTTCCAGGTAATAGCAGCGCCAGCTTCTACCTGCGTCCAAGAAATTTTGGAGTTTTTACCCAGGCATAGTCCACGCTTTGTAACAAAGTTATAGATACCACCAAGGCCGGTTTTTGGATCGCCAGAATACCAGTTTTGGATAGTCGAATATTTAATTTGGGCATCATCCATTGCTACAAGCTCAACTACTGCTGCATGTAGCTGGTTTGTGTCAAAAGCAGGGGCAGTGCAGCCTTCTAAGTAGCTTACACTTGAGCCCTTTTCTGCGATGATAAGTGTACGTTCAAACTGGCCTGAATTTCTGTCGTTAATTCTAAAATAGGTAGAGAGCTCCATAGGGCAAGTAACACCTTCAGGAATATACACAAACGACCCATCAGAAAACACAGCGGAATTTAAACAGGCATAGTAGTTATCAACACTCGGCACTACACTTCCGAGGTACTTTTTTACAAGCTCTGGGTATTTATGAATAGCCTCTGTAATTGAACAGAGCACAACGCCTGCCTCTTGGAGCTTTTTTTGAAACGTTGTACCAATAGAAACTGAGTCAAAGACTAAGTCTACTGCCACATTAGATAGGCGCATCTGCTCTTCTAGCGGAATGCCAAGCTTTTCAAAGGTCTTTAAAATTTCCGGATCTACTTCGCTGAGGTTATTTACCTTAGGAATTTTTTTAGGCTGCGAAAAGTAGCAGATATTTTGGTAATCAATTGGGGGATGCGTAAGATTTGCCCATTTTGGCTCTTGCATCTCTTGCCATTTATGAAACGCTTTTAAGCGAAATTCCGTAAGCCAATCAGGCTCTTCTCTTTTTGCAGAAATAGCGCGGATAATGTCTTCATTTATGCCCTTAGGAAATGTCTCCATTTCCACATCAGACACAAACCCATATTTGTATTCAGTACTTGCAAACGCTTGACTTGTCATAAACTATTTTTTGACTCCCGCAATATCTCCAAGAGTATACCAATTTTATTCTTTCTTGCCTTTAAAAACCTCTTGCGTGAAGATTGTACGCTTTAAATAGGGAGATTCTGGAGATGATTAGACCATGCGTAGGATTGTTAACAGTCAAAACTCAAAAAGGAACTTTTACTGTAAAAAGACCTGATAAAGAGACTGTCGAAAAAACCAAAGAATTAGCTAAGCAAATTTTTATTGAAGCGTTCTCAACTACCTACACACAATATTACAATGATAGCAAAGTGGAAATGCCTATCGAAAAATGGTTAGTCCTAAAAGATGGCTTTACAATCACCACATGGCTGGATGCCACATTTGAGGGCGAGTATGAAGAGTATCTTGAAGGCAAAAAAGACTTTTTGCATCTCCATGATGAAAACGAAGCACTTGTCGGTTGGCTCTCACATGGCCCAGTTTCGGACAAGGGCGAAATGTACCTTAGCCAATGCTCTTTAGAGGCCGATCATAGAAATTCTAAAATAGCTACGACCGCTTTTTCAGAAGCTCTAAAAGACGACACCATCAAAGCAATATTCCCCGGCGTAAAAGAGGTAAAACTCATTGCCCGCGAAATCAATAAGTTTGCCGAAAAACTTTATTTGGGCGCTGGCTTTACGAAAGATAGAACCATCGATCCCAAAATCTATGGTGAATGCTACAACGACCGCTATGTAGGGTATCGTAAAACTTTATGATTGAGACAAGGTGGGATGAGCATCCAATCATTGCAAAGCAGTATGCTTGTAAAGACGCCATGCCAACTATTGTTGATGAGCGGATTAAGAGCATTACTATTGTAGAATGTCACGAAGCGCTCGTTGATGTTTATGAGCAAAAAAATAGACGTATTGAAATGCTCCCCTCACCTGTCAAACCCTTTGGTAGTCCTGATTGCAATTCAGGGCTGCCAAGTGCTTCAAAAATGCGCAAAAAAGTCTTCGAATGTTTAGAATTTATGCTCGTGCAACTAGATGAGCTTGCCCCATCATTTGGCTATACAAAAGGCACCGTAAGCATAAAAGTATTTGAGGGATTACGAGACCTCGAAACTCAAAAGACACTCTTTAATAACAAGCTCCAAGAAATACAAGCTGCAAATCCGGATTTGAGTGTAGAAGAAGCAGAAAAAGAAACCTGCAAATGGATATCGCCCGTCACCAACAACATCCCCGTACATTCAACAGGCGCCGCCGTTGATATAAGACTGTGGGATATGGCCAAAGATGCCTTCCTCGACATGGGCCCATTTGGCGCCATCTGGGGCAAAAACGACACCGCCCCCACATTCTCAGAAGCTCTTACAACAGAGCAAAAAAATAACCGCCACTATATGCTATTAGCGGCCGCAAAAGCAGACCTCACCAACTACCCATATGAATTTTGGCACTTCTCCCACGGCGACCGCTACGCCGCCTTCTGGAAACATGATACTCATGCCAAGTATGGTGCCCAATAGCAGCCAATGCATGTTAAAAATTAGCTTGGATTATGGAGCTTGCTGGGTTTAAATTCGGTGGCTGTGTAGGTGATTTTTTTACGCTCTGGTTCAATTGGGCGTATAACTTGGCCAACAAGAGCTCTCCGATAGTTTGCAGGTGCACGAGTGTGATCAATAAGTCGTACTAAATCTTCATCGCCTTTAAACAGCTGAATAAGTTTTTCTTTTAAACCGTATGATTCAATAATTTTCCTAAATCCCGATTCTTGCTTTAGCATCTTTCTTAAAATTGCCGCCATGTGAGGCAGATACTTTTGTATGGATTCCTTGGTTGGATTCCAGTTTATAATAGCCTCTTTAACTCTAGAAGTGGGCGTAAAGCCTCGTAATTCATACTTTAGCCCGCGTAAGATACAGACAGGGTCTTGTAAAAAGCAAAACTTAGGGTTAGTCACCGTCTCTAACAGTTTTTCTTTCA
This sequence comes from Chlamydiales bacterium, assembly GCA_021372185.1. Classification (GTDB taxonomy): domain Bacteria; phylum Chlamydiota; class Chlamydiia; order Chlamydiales; family FEN-1388; genus SZAS-7. Next base: position 3,691 of record JAJFUY010000108.1, read on the forward strand.
CGTGCTCTATACCCTTACCCGTGGGGTCATACACCTTGCCGTCAGCATCGCAATAAAGCGAGCAGATCGTAAAATCACGCACACTTGCATCACTTGATAACCAAGGATTTATTCCAATAGATGGCTCTGACTCTTCAGCAATATTTACTCGAGAAAGCATCACATCAATTTCTGGGGTTTCTGCATTTCTCCATCTTCGATATAGCCCCGGCACAAACCCAATAGCCTTAAAGCCCTGATTGACTAATGATTCACCTAACGAATCATCTTTAGTAGCAAAGTCAATATCGCTTGTTAATTCTGGCTTCCACGTTTTCAGTAGAAGATGTATCACCGTACTGCCAACAAGTACAACCTTTTCCTTACCAACCTGTTCAAATATTGAACGTATTACAGGAGGTAACGTAACATAATCCATACGCTCTACATGAGGGTTGGTACCCCCAAAACGCTTGATGAGCGTATTCATTTTTTCAATAAATTCTTTTTTTGTGGCAAATTGTATTGGATAGGTATTTTTCCAGCGTTCTACAGACTCCCGATCTTTGTTTTTTAAATAAAATTCAAAAAGCCGTAAGGCAAGCTTTTCATCATCAGGAAATTTAGTTAAGCTTTTAAGCGCCCAATCAATACCTGCACCACTCAGGTTATTTACGCTAAAAAACGTGGCTTTTAAGTTGTAAAAATCTACACACTCGGGCCATCGCTTGATGGCCTTATCTAGATATATATTTACCCTAGTATTTAGCCCTGCACGCATATACAGCCAAATGATGCCAACTAACGCCTGCTTATTATTTTCCCAGTTAGGGATCAACATAAAATAGTCAGCTACTTCTTTATGCTCTTCGGTTAAGCAAGCTTGCTTTTCTAGACGTAGCTGGGTCACCCTCGCAAGGCATAAAAGGGCATCAACATTGGTTTGCCAGTTTTTTACCGCCTTAAAACACGCTTCAGCACTAGTAAAATCTTCTTGTGCTTCATAATTTCTTCCCACACTCATCAATACGGGATTATTAGTTGAATTCCTTTTTATAAGCTGTTTAAGATATGTTGTAGATTCACCATATTTACCAGATGCATCGTAGCAACAGCCAATTGCTATCATCAACTTCGTATTTTCTTGCCACCCTTTACATCGTTTAAAGGTCTTTATAGCTAGGTCAAAATGCCCCAAATCTTGATACATCCTCCCAAATGGCAGAAAATAATGCGGCTCAGGACAACGGGCTACAAGCTTTTCAAAGGCCTCTTCAGAGAGTTTCATGTCTTTCATACGTCCATAGCATCTACCCAAATTTTCTAATGCCTTAGCCGGATTGTATTGTTGCGCTTCAGTGTATAAACGTATTGCCTCATCAAACTTTCCCATATCTTCAAAACAGCGAGGTAAGGCAAATGCTGCAGCCTCATCATCACCAAGCTCTCGGCATTTATTAAAGCAGTCAATAGCCAGGGCTTGTTGCCTCATATGTACATATATTCTCCCCTTAGCACAGTACATAGCGCTATCTTCTACCCAATACTTTTCTAGTAGCTCTAACGCAATACCGTGATCACCATTTTCTGAATAGCATACTCCAATTGCCTGCACGACATTTGGCATTTTTTCCCACTGAGGAATTGACCGAAAAGTTTCTATTGCCTTTTCAAAATCTTTTGCATTTTTATACAAATGGCCCAGTGTAAACGTGGCGTCAAGCTTTTCATTTTTGCTTCTAGCCTCTTTTAGTGCCGCTTTTCCTGCCTTTACAGCTGTATTATACTGTCCAAGCGCAGTGAGGTTATCAAGCATTCTTTGAGTTTCATTTTTTTCTGTTTTACTCCCTTTTTCTTTGAGGGTAAACGTACGTGTATACACCTCGAATTCTTTGGTGCTAGAACTCACTGGCTTTCTTGGTGCCGAAGGGGCTGGAGGATAGTATTGTGACTGGGCTCTAACGGAATGCATATACGTGATCTTTTATTAAAATTTCGCCAACGATGATAGCTCTTACACACTATATTCAGCTAGTTGATTTATGAGGGTTTTTTGCGAGAAAAAATGAAGGAGAGGGTGCCAAGGAGGCCTTGGATGCCTTTTAGTGCATGGCGATCGGGGATGGTTGAACCTAGGGCTTTACTTACTTTGAACATGCGTTTTTGGCCCGGTGTTAAATTTTGTGTAAATTTAGCTTCTAGGTCATCTAGCTGCTTTGTTAACGCTGTATCAAAAAGAATTGGGTAGCGCTTTTTTGTTACCCATAGGAGGTGAAAACTTTGAAAAACAAGGGATGGCTCTTGGGGGTCAATGAGGTATTTATCCAACAGTTTCATCTGCTGAAAAACCTGCCATTTTAAGAAGGTAAAATGAGCGTGTTCTTTTGGGTCAATTTTAGAAAAAAGATAGGCCTTTACTATGCCTTCCGTTGATGCCCAGGTGCAGTTGCCTATAATCTGATCTGGTAGTTTTGCTTGTCTTGCAAAGTCTGTGTTTTCTTGGGTAAAGTTAAGCAGTTTTGGCAGCGTTTCGTACATGTACTCTTTGTACTCTTTAGGCGTGTCTTTTGATATCGGACTTAAAATGTCTTCTATTGTTTTAAGAGAGAGCTTGGAAGGGTCAAAACGGTACACCAGTAGGGGGGCTTTACTTGTTTCTCCCCGGTCACAAAGAATAAAGCGATCGTTTTCAATAAGTATAGTTGTAGCATGAGTTGCATAGCCTGTTAATAAAACAGTTGGCTTGCCTTTTTGGATTCTCTCTAGGATCTCATGACTTCTTTGACTATTATGTTTTGACGCAAATTCTAAAACTTCGGCAAGTTCTTGCGCGGGATCCCCAGCAAATTCTTTGAGCGATTTTGCCATAGTAGCTGCTGCAAGTTCCCTTCCACCAGAGGTAAACGCCACTTTTCTACCAGCAATACGGCCACTTCCTGCTACTTCAAAGGCATGGGCGGTGAGCTTCATATGAGCTGTCTGTTTGCCTATATCTTTTTGTATTGGCATCGTATTCACAAGAGCGTGGAGTTTTTCTTTCCAGTGAGCCGGGCGATTTGACTTTAGTTTATACGACAGACTTTCATTTAATTCATTTACTTCAGTAGGATCTGCTCCATGCTCTAATAAAAGCTTAAAAATTTCAGGGCTTGCAAAATATGCTGCATACCAAAGAGCACTGATCCCATCTTTACTTTTAGCTGTAAGATCTGCAGAGTGTTCTAGCAAAACTTTTACAACTTCACTCTTATTACGCAATATCGCCTGCACAAGGAGCGGAGTTCCGTCAACTGATTTATAGTTGACGTCAGCCCCTGCTTCAATAAGGAGACGAACAGCTTTTGTCCCACCCATAGACGCGGCTGTCCATAGGGCGGGGTTTCCATCACTATCGAGTGCATCAACCGAAATACTTTTCAGGTGTTTCTTCAATTTGTCAACCGCCTGAGTGCCTGGTTCAGTCTTAAAATGGGCTTCTGTAAAAGACATTGCAATTACGTGTGAATGAAAGTCTGATTGGGCATCATTTTTGGGAGCGATTGTTTTGAATACTTTTTGGATACGTTTGATGTCTGTCTGGATTTTTCTTACAACTTGTCTATCAACACCGGAGCTCTTTTTTACCCGTGCTTGGATTGTAGAAAGCTCTTTTAAATCATTAGCATCTAAGAGTATTTTTTGATCTTTGAATTGAGAATAAATGGTACTGATTGACTGAGAAACCTGATGTATATTGGCTTTTAATTCCGCATCAGACAAAGATGCCAAATCATGCATAATTTTGCGAGATCCGTGGAGTACAACCTTTGATTTTGGAGGAAGCGGTGGCTGGTTTTCATAACCTCCGCTACCATGAACAGCACTCATATGGAAACATCCCTTTTTACAGGTACATGCCATATATTTTTTTATTAAACAAGTCTATATCAATTCCCACAACCTGTCGATTTTTTGACTTTTTTTCGACATATATCAAAAATATGTCGATTTTTAACCAAAATTTCGACATGAGAAAAAAATGCACACCCATTTTGCCAGCGTGCTGAAGAGGCAATGGCATTCGGTTAAGGTTTTTTTAGTTATCATGTTCGATATAAATTAACAAGATATGCAGGATCGCAAGCGGCAGGATAAGCAAGATAAAAAATATTCATCAGATTTTGCACAATTATCATTTTGTGTTTTATCCTTTTTATCCTGCCGCTTGCGATCATGCATATCTTGTTTTGCATTTCTTGAACCCTAAATGTTTTACTCTGTAAAACTTCCCCCAATCGCACGTTGGCTAAAAAAGAGCCAACCTATCACTTAAATCAATCGGATTTTATTGAACAAGCTTATCGAGTTCGCGATAGGCGATTTTGCCCGTGCCGGTCATAGGCATGGTATCTACGTGGATAACTTTGTCAATTTTTACGAGGTTGCTCAGGCCACCTTTACGTAATAGCTGGTTTACCTGCTCTTGAGTGTATTTGTAGGTTGTAAAGAGGATGAGGCTGGCCTTTTCTAAGACATCGCCATTGGGTACCACTACAAAATGGTTAGGTTCGCATTTTTCATGGTGCATGAGCACCTCTTCTATAGCGCCTAAACTTACCATTTCGCCGCCAATCTTCACAAAGCGCTTGAGCCTGCCACTAAGTATAAGATTACCCTCTTCATCTAGGAGGCCAAGGTCTCCTGTGTCGTACCATTTTTTGTCGTCGATTTCAATAAATGGCTGGGATTTCACTTTGTTTAAATAGCCTGAAAATACGTTGGGGCCGGAGGCCAGAATGAGGCCAACTTCGCCGTGATTTTTTTCGGTAATTTTTTTAGCATCTATATCTGGGTCAATGATCTTAAATGACACACCGTGAATAGGTTGGCCTACACCTTTTTTACGATCGCCTGTTACATTAGCACACAAAATTGGGGAACATTCTGTAATACCATAGCCTTCAATAAAGAGCGCTTTTGGGGCTTTATTTTCTAGTTTTTTAATTAAGTCATCTGAGGCTTTTTCAGCGCCTGATATAACCTTTCTTAATGATGTAAGCGTAGAAGTTTCACTAAAATCCATGATGTTTTTTAAGAAAGTTGGAGCACTACAAATCACCGTAATTCCAAGGCGGTCTATAGCATGCGCTAACGCTTTGGCATCTGTTGGATTTGGGTAGTAAGCCACTCTAAATCCCGCCAGCAGTGGAAGTAAGCCTGTTACCGTAAAACCAAATGAGTGAAAAGGCGGCAGCATGGCAAGTAATTTGTCATTTTGATGCAGTGCGACTAGCTTTAACGCACCTCGTAAATCTGACAAAATATTGGCATGGGTTAATGGTACACCTTTTGGCATTCCTTCTGTTCCACTTGTAAAAAGCACCACAGCTTCACTACTTGATTTTACATCAACTTTTATGGCTTTAAAGCGGCTTGCTAAGCTTGCTTTAACCACATCCCAAATGGATATTTGGGTCTTTATTTCTTCGAGCATTACAAGCAAGGGCTCTATTAAGCTAATATCTGTCGTATCAAGTGCATCTAAAAATGCCCATGAGGTAAGTACTTCCTTAATTTCTGATACTTCTAACACCGTTTTAAGGTGCTTTGGACCCACGGTCCAGTTAATCATGACAGGTGTTTTATTGGCCATTTGGCATGCTATAACAAGCATGTATGACATGGTGGATGAGGGTAAAAGAATACCAACTCGCTTACCTTTAAGATTTGCAATAAGTTTTGTAAAAATGAGCACGAGTTTTTTGCATTTCGCGTAGCTTATAGCACCAAGTACTGGGTCAGTACATGCGATACTTTTAAGCTTTTCATCACATGAGTTAAAGAACACCTCAGGTATTGATGTTCCTTCCGGAATTATTGCCGCTTTTCTAGAAACAGTATTATTCCACCCCTTATCTGAGGCCAAAGAATCCACCTGCTCTTCTTCTTCGCTTTCTATTTGCCCATCAGCATAAAGCAGTACATTGGCTACAGTTACAAGCTTTTCTGGCGAGATGCCGCTAATACTATATTCATGGGCAATATAGGTAATGAGCTCGGCATGATCAAGTGAATCTAGGCCAAGGTCTGCAATTAATTTAGATTCAGGCGTGATTGATTTTGCCGGAACTTTGGCAAGCTCTGCAATTTTCTCGATAATTTCTTTAGCCACTTCCTTATCAACTTTAGAAACATCAATGACGTTTTTTTCTACTTTTGAAATTTCTAAAAGTTCATTCTTCCAGAATGCATAAGAAACTAGCGATAATGGCTCACCTTCATCTCCAAAGGGCTTATTGTACCAGTTTTCTAGGTACTCGTTAAGCTTGTCTTTGGAGGCATTTTCAGGAAGTTTGGCGATTTCAAATTGGACAAGCACATCTCTTCGCGGCATAAAAAAAATGCAGTTTTTTACTAGTGCCCAAAAGCTCTTTTTTAACACCTCTTTTGAATTTACTTGCCCGCCATGTGTGGCTGCACGAGAAAAACTAGATCCCCAAAGTCCCGTCATACGCACAAGCACAACAGGTATTTTTGGATTATCTTGCACAAGTTTATGCACAGCAAAAGCACCACCCACCACTTCTTTTGCCTGATGCTTGGTAGTACCAGCAGGATAAATTAAAAAGCGATCACCCTTCTTTAAACCACTTGAAATGGTCTCAATAGAGCGCTCGGCTCGCTTAAGCTTTAACGGGCTTACACTAGAGCCAAAATTTGGGATAGGAATAGCATTGATTAAACGCACGCACCAGTGAAATGCCGGATGATAGTACATGTATTCTACAATGAGCGGACGTATATGAAAAAGGCGCACAAGGGGCACAGAAATAACTAACGGGTCTATGATAACTGCCGGATGGTTAGGTAAAAAAAGGCATCCTTTTTTCTTCGATTTTAGTAGGTCTTTTACCTCATCTAGCCCTTGGTAAGAAATGCGATAACGCAGGCGCAGCATAAGGCCAAAAACAAGTGAAACCAGTTGCAAAAGAATGTTTTTCATAGAGATAACCTTTTAGTAACATGTAAGAGAGTACCCTTTTTTGAACGAGAATGCTATACTTTTAGTAAATCAATCGGGTGTTACATGAAATATTTACTTTTACTTACCTGTCTTTTTGTGATGCCACTATCGGCAGAAACGAACGTTTTACTGTTTTCTGGGAGCACAAGAAAAGAGTCAAACAACAAAAAGCTTGTGCTTGTTGCAGCAAAAATGGTTGAAGGCCTGCATGCAAAAGCCACTGTCATCGATTTAAACGCCTACCCAATGCCTTTATACGATGGCGATCTAGAAAAAATTCAAGGCATGCCACAAAAGGCAAAGGCTTTACAACAAGCCATGATAGATTCTCAGGTTATTGTGATTGCCTCGCCAGAATATAACGCCTCAATTTCTGCAGTACTAAAAAATGCATTAGACTGGACATCGCGCGCCGAAACCGGCGGCTCTTCACGCATCGCCTATAAAGGCAAAAAGTTTGTGCTACTAAGCGCCTCGCCATCAGGCAGTGGCGGCAAACGGGGCCTCGTTCACCTTAAGGCAATCATCGAAGCCATTGGCGGCACAGTCATTGAACCTCAAGTATCAGTGGCCAAAGCCCAAGATGCATTTGATGCCGAAGGAAACCTCACAGATGCAGAGGCAAAGGCCCAGCTACAGGCACTTTTGGAAAAGACAATACAATAAAATTAACAGGATGATCCTGTTAATTTTTTTAGTTTATGACTTGAAGGTTTTGATGAAGTTTAGGCCTGCTTGGGCTAGGTCTATGAATTCACCGGTTTTGTTTTTTACTTCATCGCGGGCGTGTTCGGCGTGTTCTGCCACTTGTTCTGTAACATGGCCGATGCCTTCTTTGACGTTCTCGGTTTTGTCTTGGATAGAATGGATGACGTTTGCTGCCAGCTTTTTCCAGTCAAATGACTGATCTTTATTGCTGTGCCAGTTATAAAGTAGGGCAGCTCCTGATGCTAAAAGGCCACCGAGTGCCGCTCCTACGATAAGTCCTTTTTGGACAGACGTGTCTTCAAACTCATCTTTTACGTAGTCAACAGCACCTGAGGCTTTATCTTGCACTTGCTCTGACATATCGCTAATGAGTGATTTACACTTTTCTGTGTAGTCTTCGCATTTTTCTTTAAACCCTTTTGGTTTACGTGATGCGGCAATAAGGGCCGCTGTTATACAGCCTACAGCGCCCGTGATAATTACTCCTGTCACGATTTTCTTGGTAAGGTCATTGTTATCCATATCGTGATCCTTTGTTTTTTTTACGCTTTTAGATTTGGCTTTCACTTTTACCGGAGTTACTGACTCTTTTACTTTTTTGGCCTTTTTTGTAACGGCCTCTTTAAGTGTTTCTTCATGATGTGTCATACGCTTCTCCTTTTCGTTAGTGTTTTCCAGATGTTTACTGCCGTTAGCGCAAAACCAATACATTGGCTTGCAAGGCTTGAGGAACTGTTAACACTGGCATTATCTCCTACTTGCGAAATAGCAGAAAAAAGTGGATTTAAGCTACGTAATTTGTGGTGAACATCATGCGTAATTTCTGTAGCATTTTGACTAATAGATGAAACATCCTTCTGGATATCTTCTGCAGTCTTTGCCACTCTTTGCAAGATCTTAAGAGCCTGAAATAAAAACCAGCCCACCACACATGTCAGCACAAGAGAACAGATTGCCATGATGAGAATTGAGATATCGATTACTGACATGCTGCCTCCTACTTGTTATCACTTGAGGCTATGCCTATCAGTATTAATAAGCAATCAACAATAACCCATACTAGGTTCGGGTTTGGATTTGGCGCCATTTTTTTATGACTTGGGCAGCTAAGGGCGCTGTCTCACGCCCATAACCACCGTAGCGCTGGTAGACTATTACAACAAGATCAGGCTCGCCATGGGCGTACGATATGCCCCCAAACCAGGTGTGGTTGTAGATAATTGATGGCTGGCCAATATCGATGCCTATTTTTTCTTGTGATTCGGCTGTACTTGTTTTGCCGATGAGAGAGTCTTTTAGCTCATAAAAGGCTTTATACTGATCAGGCCTTGATGTGCTTAAGCGCTTTAAGGCTCCACTTCTATCTTCATGAATATGCCCGATAACCTTTTTTAGGCCATCTAGAAGGGTTTTTTGTATTTCTTTTGGTAAATAGACAGACTTTGCTTCTTTAACAGGCGGCACCACGACTTCATTTTTTATCTGGCGTTTATCAGCCTTTGAAAAAAGAGGAAAGTCTATTCCTACAAGGCCTAAAACGTCTTTGTAGGCAAAATTTGCTTTTTTAGCGCGTGTAGTTTGTTCAAAATATTGTCCCTTACCTACTACCAGATCTACAATTCTAGGTGAAACTACAGTGCCGCCATTGGCAATAGCACTCAGCATACAGGCACTTTGTAGCGGTGTTGTAAGCAGGCTATGCTGGCCTATTGCCATAGAATATAAACCTGTACGGTTTGTGGCTAAATCCTGTGGAATTGACCCCTGCATCTCACCTGGAAGCGAAATGCCAGTTTTTTGACCAAAGCCAAAATCCATTGCGGCATCACTTAGCTGTTTTGGATCATGCAAATAATCACCAGCTATTAAAGAAAAGTAGGGGTTACTAGATACTTCGATGGCACTTACAAGATTCAGCTTACCAAGATCGTGGTGCATGCTTTTGGGGATTCTACCGCCCTTGTACATCTGTGGAATAGGTGCCCCAGATGCAAATGCCCCTACATAGTTTTTGCCATTATACTTATAGGTCTTATCTACAATGTCAAAAAGCGTAAGGTCTTTGGCCGTTACCTTGCCTTTTAATTCTATATAACGCTGCTTTAAGGCCGCATAGGCTGTTACCAGCTTAAAGAGTGATCCTTGAATAGCTGCATGACGGTAGGCGTAGGATCGAAGTGAGCCCTCCCCTAAGCCCTTACGCACACACATCACAAGGTCTTGCAGTGTGCAGTCAGTTTTTCCGGGTACGAGGCGCGGATAGGTACCGTAAAGGGGTGCCCCCAAGTCTTTAAAGCCTTTAAGGCTTGCTAAAAAGGCTGTTTGCAAATCCTTAGGCATACCCTCTAGCTGACTTGCTAGCGCTACGTAGTGTGTAGGCAGGTTATTGGTCTCAAGAAAGGCTTGGGTTAACTCAAATCTCTTCTGTTGCCAAAACTCATCAAACTGGCGCGCTTCCTCTTTGTCAATATAGTCTAAGTAAGGTTTTTGGTAAGTATGCGCCTTTTTTTCATCTAGTCGTTTTTGCTTTAAAAAGGCTTTTTCGTTTTCTTTTCGCCATGTTTTAAAAAATGCCTCTTTCCAACGTGGTCGTACATCTTTTCTCATTTCTTCTGTGAGCTGGGTATAGCTTGAGCTTAAGTCTCTATATTCATCAATTGATAGATCTCCAACTTCTGCAATAAGCTCTCCAGAAAAATCCTCAGCGCTCAAGATAAGGCGGCTTAAATCTGTTACAAGAAAATCTGTTTCACTACCTGTTTGCTGGAGCTGTATTACCTTTTTGATAGGCTCACTTGAATGCAGCGTATCAAATATGTTTGAGTTTTCAGGCAATACAAATTCTAAAAACCGATCCCAGGTGAGATATTCATCCACATCAATAAATTCTTTTGTTTTATCTGAGTATCTCTGGCAGCTAAAGGGCACAAACTGATCCCATATTCTACCTATGTATGTTTCATTTTCTAGCCAGCGCAAGATATGATCTTGTGCATCCTCAGAAAAAAAGGTGTTTTTAGAGCGGATAAAGTCGTTAGGATCATAGCGAGGAAAGCTTGCAAGGGCAACTACTTGCCCTGTTTTTGGGTCAAGTGCCACTATTGCACCGCCTCGTATAAGGGGCTCTTTAGCTTTTTTGGCTTTTGGATCGTGTGTAAAGGCATATTCTCTATCAGTTTCTGCTTGAGCCAAAAGTTTTTCTGCATACTCTTGAAGTTCAACAGAAAGTGATAACAGTACCCGTTTACCCACAGTTGGGGCAATTGTGCCGGGTAGTTTTCTCAAAGAGTTGCCTTTTGCGTCACTAAAGTACGATTTCTTACCCACAAGGCCCCGTAAGTCATTTTCAAAGCTTGCTTCTATCCCCAATAGCCCCACGCTATCGTTAATTGTGTAGGCCTGTTCAGTTAGTTTAAGTAATCTTTGGTTAGCTTCGGCAAATGATGTTACCGATTGAGGTAAATCTACCTCTTGGCCCTGCTCTTTTCGCAAGATATAGTCAGATAAGGTGCGAATTTCTGCTACAATATTAGTATATTTTTCTTTTGATATCGGCCCCATGTAGCCGATCACATCACAGGCAGTACGCCCGGCCGGATAGTAGCGTTTTGGCACACACTGTACGTGTATGCCCTGCCAGTCTTTTTCTAACAGCTGCAGCTGATAATATTCTTCTTCTGATAAGCCTTTTTTGATAACAAAAGGAATATTGTTGTTTTGGGCGGCATGAGAGTAAATAATATCTTCAAGGCGCTCAGCATCTACCCCAATGATATTGGCCACCTTTTCAGATAGCTTGTGGATATATTCTCGGCGCAAGTACCGTCTTTTTTTATTACCCGCTTCATCATATTGAGCAATAACTGCAGGAATATCTCTAAACTGAGAATAGACAATGCTTACTCGGTACTCAATTTTGTTAGCGGCTAAAAGAATATTAAATCTATCTCGAATAGTTCCCCTTGCTGCCGGCTCAATAAGGGTGCGTTTTCGGGCTAAAAATGCCTCTTCTACCTTTTTATCGTGCTGAATTACCGATAAATGCCATAGTCGCAGGGCAACTAAAAGCAGTATGCAGAAGATTACGTTAAGGACAATATTTGCCTTTATGGGTATGTTCTGGAGCGAATTTGCGTCACTTTTTCGTGAATTGTTAAACATATAGTCAAATGCAAATTGTCAAAAATGATGCCATAAGATACCCTATTTATACCATTTCGTGCGCCTGTAGTTCAATGGTAGAACAGTAGCCTTCCAAGCTACGTGTGTCAGTTCGATTCTGATCAGGCGCTAACTTCCTTATACTAATTTCTCTCTTATTCTTATTCTTGATCTTTGTCTTTGTCTGTTTTGGCTTTAAAAAAAAGAATAAGAACAAGACTAAGAATTATTCCTTTACTCTTTCTCTAGGAATAAGATATCATATCATCCCTCTAGATTCGCTGTGAAAATAGAGTATTTTATTTCCAAGACCGAAATCTTCTCCCGCGAGAAGATGCCGTCGTCATATACATAAAGGGACAAGGCTTGGCCGACCAACTTAAAGACCAAACAACAATTAAAGAACTGTTAGAAGCAGGTGCGCATTTTGGCCACCAAACATCACGCTGGAACCCAAAGATGAAACGTTTCATCTTCGGTGAACGTAATGGCATCTACATTATCGACCTAGCTAAAACGCTACATGAACTTAACATGTCAAAAGAAGTAGTTCGTCAAATAGCAAAAGGCAACCGCTCAATTCTATTTGTAGGAACAAAAAAGGCTGCAAAAGCTATCGTACGTGAACAAGCAGAGCGCTGCGGTGAATTTTATATTTGCGAACGCTGGCTCGGTGGTACACTTACTAACCTTACAACTCTTCGCCAATCCATCAAAAAGCTAGATCGCATCGAAAAGCGCATCGCAGCAGGTGGTGAAGGCTTAACAAAGAAAGAAGTATCTCTTCTTACTAAAGAGCAACTAAAACTAGAAAAGAACCTATCTGGTATCCGCGGCATGAGAAAGACTCCTGGTCTTCTTATCGTTGTAGACCCAAGTAAAGAAGGTATCGCTGTTGCTGAAGCTAAAAAGCTTGGCATCCCAGTTATGGGCCTTGTAGATACAAACTGCGACCCAGATCCTATCGACTACGTAATTCCATGTAACGATGACGCTCAGCGCAGCATCAAACTTATCCTAGAAGCCTTGACAGACGTTATCGTTGAAGTGAAAAACGAACAGATGATGATTGGCAACAAAGATCAAGCAATGGCAAGCAACACAGATGATGATCAAGACGCTCAAAGCTCAGATGAAGATGCTCAAGCTCTTGCATGGTCAAAGCAGAAGGAAGACTAATCACATGACACAAACTGTTACAGCATCACAAGTTAAAGAACTGCGCGACCGTACAGGCGTTGGCATGTCAAAGTGCAAAGAAGCACTAGAAGAAGCAAAAGGCAACATGGATGAAGCTATTGCCATTTTGCGCAAAGCCGGCATGGCCTCTGCTGTGAAAAAACAAGGCCGCGAAACGAATGAAGGCCTGATCTGCTCTAAAGAGACAGACCAAGTAGTGGCATTTTGCGAAATTAATGCAGAAACTGACTTCGTTGTGAAAAACGATCGTTTCCAAGAATTCTGCAAAAATATCGTAGAAGAAATTGCCAATACAAAGCCTGCCTCACTTGAAGCATTTATGGCTCAAAGCTACTCTAAAGATCCATCAGTTACGATTGATCAATACCGCAGCTTAATTATTCAGACTATCGGTGAAAATATCCAGATCTCTCGCCTTGCTGTATGGCAAAAAGCAAAAGATCACTCAATTGGTATTTACTCACACATGGGCGGTAAAATCCTAACGGCAACTGAAGTGAGCGCTCCAGGTGAAGTTGAGCTTGCTCGTGAGATTGCTATGCATGCAGCCGCTGCCGCACCTGAGTATTTGAACCCTAAAGATGTTCCTCAAGATGTTATCGTAAAAGAACGCGAAATTGCCAAAGGCCAAGTGCAAGGCAAGCCCGCAGAAATTATGGATAAAATTGTTGATGGCAAAATCAATGCATACTACGACCAAGTGTGCTTGACTCGTCAAAAATTTATCAAAGATACATCTGTTACAGTAGATCAGCACGTACAGAACAAAGCAAAAGCTGCAGGCAAGACAATTGCCCTCACACGCTTCTTACGATGGACTGTTGGCCAAGCGCTGTAATTAATCGTTCAATTTAGTTTCACAACCTTGGCGGCATTTTCTTTGATGAAAATGCCGCTTTTTATTAGGTTTGCTATATGCAGACAAAAAATCACTATCACAGAATTTTATTAAAGCTATCGGGTGAAGCCCTAATGGGACAAAGCCCATACGGCATCCAAGCTGATGCGTGCAGCACAATTGCTCACGGCATAAAAGACCTTGTCGACAACAATATCCAAGTGGGTGTTGTAGTAGGCGGAGGCAACATCTTTCGCGGCATAGAAGGCGGCAAACTTGGTATTGAGCGCACACCATCTGATCACATGGGCATGCTTGCAACAATTATGAATGCCATTGCCATGCAACAGGCTTTAAAAAAGTGCGGTGTTGATGCTCTTGTTATGAGCGCTATTAACTGCCAGCCTATTGTGGACTCATATAATTACAAAGAAGCTATCTTCCACCTAGAAAAAAACAGAGTTGTACTCTTTGCAGGAGGCACCGGAAGCCCCTATTTTACTACAGATACAGCCGCAGCTCTACGGGCAAGTGAAATACAGGCTCAGATACTCCTTAAGGCCACAAAAGTCAACGGCGTCTATTCTAAAGACCCTATGAAGCATAAAGACGCTGTACGCTATGATACGCTATCATACGCCGACGTACTTGCTCAAAAATTAGACGTGATGGATGCAACTGCTGTTGCTCTATGCATGTCTAACCACATTCCAATACTTGTATTTAATATGTGGGCTACTTCAAAATTATCAGAAGTTTTGGTGAACCCTGAATTGGGTACACACATACATTAAGTACATTAACATTAAGCTAGAGTTTTAGAGATTATGGATATTCTACAAGATACAAAAAACAGAATGCAGCAGGCATTAGATCACTTTAGAGAAGACCTAAAAGGTTTAAGAGCCGGAAGAGCCTCTCCAAACCTACTAGAGCCCGTTATGGTAGAAGTATACGGCTCACAAATGAAGTTGAAGGAGCTTGCTACAATAACAGCGGCTGAAGCTCGCCAATTAGTTATCAACCCATTTGATGCAACCAACGCTCAAGCCATCGCACGCGCTATTGACAAAGCAAACCTTGGCGTACGAGCTGTTGTGGAGGCTAAATCTGTGCGCGTAATGTTCCCAGAGCTTACCTCAGAGCGTCGTAAGGACTTAATTAGCCAAGCGCATAAAAAACGCGAAGACTGCAAAGTGACAATACGCACAGTACGCCGCGATGCTAACGAACTTGTAAAAAAAGCAAAATCTACTAGCGTAATTACCGAAGATGATGTAAAACGACTAGAGAAGCAAATTCAAGAGTTGACCGACAAATCTTGCAAAGATGCAGATGATCTCTCTCAATCAAAAGAGAAAGAAATTTCTACAATCTAAAATTGTGAGATTTTTCGTGATTTCACTTGCGGAAAATCACGCCCGATGACTAGAATTGGTGCACTTTTACGGTATGTGTTAAGTTAGACGAACACTGCCCATTAGGCCCCATCGTCTAGTCTGGCCTAGGACACCGGATTTTCATTCCGTCAACAGGGGTTCGAATCCCCTTGGGGTCAATTGCCCACTTAAAAGAGTGGGCAGCAAAAAGTTTTTGAGTCTTTAGCTCAGCGGTTAGAGCACCTCACTTTTAATGAGGGGGTCGATGGTTCAAATCCATCAAGACTCACATTTTTTGCAAGACATCACAGTTTCTTCTTAATCCACCCTTACATATTTTTTAACCACAAAGAACACTGAGCTCACTGAGAAAGATGAGAACACAAGAGAAGAATTTCTTTTTGCATTCCTCTGCGTCTCTGTTTTTTTCTCTGCGTTGAAAAAATCACGTACGCTTATGAAAATAGGTTTAAAGCATTTTCTTGTAGTTGTTTGTGATTTTTTCAACGCAGAGAAAAAAACAGAGACGCAGAGACGCAGAGGAATTTTTTATTTTATTTTTATCTCTGTGCTCTCTTCTTCCTCTGTGTGCTCTGTGGTTAAATTTTTTACTTTAACACACAATAACTTGATTATTTGCTATAATCTTTTGGATGAACGTTAAACGCTTTGCTGCTTACAGCTTTCGCCAAAAGTTTTTTCTTAGCTATTTTGCCTTGCTCGTTGTGTTTTTGGCATTGATGTTCCCTTTTGTCTCATCTTCTGTGCAAAAAATTGTCCTAGGTTCTATGAAAGGCCGGGCTGATGAACTTGTTACCGGTTTACTCAAAGCCAAAAATCAAGATGAACTTATCCAGATTATCAAAGATCAAAAACATTACACGTTCTTTCGTATTGCGCTTTTAGATAGCCAGCAACAACTTTTATATGACTCGCACACAAAACGCATGCTGCGGCCGCTTTTTTTTCCGTTTCATACAATTCACCCAGAAGTAGAACAGGCACTTATTTCAGGCAGTGGCTATGCAGAAGAATATTCTGAAATTTTGGGCCAAAAACTCATTTATCTTGCAGAGAGTTTTGAAGTTAACAACCAAAAGTTTGTCTTGAGAGTCGCATTTCCTTATAAGTACACCCAAAACCTTAAAGAAAATTTTGAACTTGGCTTTATTTTCTTCTCATCAACGCTCCTCATTCTTTTTGGTATCATGGCAGGCTTTATGCTTCACCGCATGACTAAACCAATTGGCCAGATTATTGATACAATCAATACCAATAAAGCCCTAGAGCTGCCAAAAATTGTGCTAGACACGCACCCCGAAGATGACTTTAGCAAGCTTGCCAACACCCTCAATTCACTATCTGAACAGATACAAAGTCAGCTAAGCATGCATTATAAAATCATCGAGATGAAAAAAGATTTTATTGCCAATGCTTCTCATGAACTTAAAACTCCTATTACTATCATTCGCGGTTTTGCCGAAACTCTGCAGGATAATCCGGATCTGCCCCAAACTACGACCGTTGAAATTACAGAAAAAATTGTATTAAGCTGCGAGCGCATGACGCGTATCATACGCAATTTACTTACCCTTGCCGATATTGAAAACCTCCCTCTTACCAAAATTGCCCCATGCGATTTAGTAGAACTGGCTCGACAATGCCGGGCTACCATTATGGCTGTACATAAAAAAGCCGAGGTAGAGCTCTTGTATGATGAATCTTCTGATTTTGTGGTGTCAGGCGATGAGGCCCTACTAGAAGTTGCTGTTATGAATCTTCTTGATAACGCAGCAAAATATGCACAAGATCAACCCAAAATTACCATTACTATTGATTCAACACCTGATTTCATCACCCTCTCAGTACAAGACAATGGCCTTGGCATCCCTGAAAGTGATTTGGAACGTATCTTCCAACGTTTTTATAGAGTCAATAAAACTCATACCAAAAAAATTGGCGGCTCGGGCCTTGGGCTTTCTATCGTACAAACCATTCTCGAAAAGCATCAGGGCCAAGTTACCGTTACATCTACTCTTGGGTTAGGATCTACCTTCAGTCTACATCTGGCGAAAAAATAGTTGACACGTAAAAAAATATACAACATAAGTATGTTTTTAGAGCCATTAACCAAAAAATGAGTAGATTTATATGAACGTTAAAAAATACATCTCTTACGGGGTTGCCATACTCGCCGTCTTTTCATTCATGCTTCAAGGTCACTCTAACGACGACACAAACCACTCTTCCTCCTCTTCATCATCCTCATCTGGTCCAGATCTTGTTACAAAATATGTGCAAGGCGACGCATGTAGCGGCGGCACTGGCACAAAAAATCACCCCTACAATACTTTAGTTGCCGCCCAAAATGATGAAAGCTGGGATGTACTAGTAGTATTGCCCTCAAGAACCCCTCTTGACGGTGGTATCACTCTTCGTTCTGGAACTTCGCTCATAGGTGCCTGTGATGACCCTACAGAGACTGCAGTTGCCCCGAATCAGCCAACAATTACCAATACATCTAATTATTCTAACGGCGGAAATGGAGTGGTTGTAAATGGCGATGCTCATATTGAAAGAATCTACTTTAAGAACACCTATGCATCAGCTATTAACTTTGACTTAGGCGAAAATCTCAGCGTAAAAGAGGTGCTCGTTACAGGTCACAATTCAGGACAGCAAAACTCATCCAACAACACCCTAGCAATAACTGACAACACAGAAGTTGCAGGCATACAAGGTAAAACAACACTAAATGGCACAACAGACCTTTATAAAGTGATCATTCGAAATAACTTCACAGGCTCTGGCGTAAATAACATAGCTCGTGATGGCGCTCAGAGACACTTAATTGTTGATACATGCGAATTTGCAGAGCTCACAAGTCAAAATCCTGGATCTGATCCACAACTTAGCAAGTCTTTAGATGGCATTGCTGCTATTGCAGAGGATGAAGGCACGCATCTAGATGTACAAATTAAAAACTGCTACTTCCACGATTTTAAAGCTCAGGCTTTAAACGAGGCAAATACCCACGCAGTGCAGTGTGCAAGCCTAAATGGTGCAAAAATAAAAAGCCGTATTTCTTGTAGCACCTTTTATAACATTGCCAACTCTCACCAAATTGCTAACTGGCATATTTTGAGCCAGGCTCTATCTGATCCGGCAGTAGTAGGTGATGATGTAAAATCTCACATCACGCTTGCAGTGCATTCTTGCGCCTTTGAAGAGCCTGTAGAAAATGCTCAAGTTCAAGTAGCGTCAGTTCACAATATTACTTCTAACAGCTGTTCAGAATGGCAAGTAAAAAACTGCACTGTAAAAAATGTGTTTGATGCATTTATCTCTGAGGTTACAAGCTCAGGACGTGAAAATGGCTCTATAGTAAGTAACACAGTTTCTGGTTTTGAAGCGTTTTACATTGCTACAACCGATGAAGCGCAAACTCCTATTTCAAACCCAGAGCGCTTTACAGAAGTTCTCATTAAAAAGAATGTCTACACAGGTGGAGATAGACTTGGAGCTATTAACATTATTGCCAACGCAGATGGTAGCACAAATCCATGGAATAGACTTCGCATCTATGTAAAAGACAACTGTTTCAACGGCCAAGGCTCAGGTAATGCCGGCCTTCAGGGACTATCTAATAGCGGAACTGGTGCCGGAGATGCCGCAATCCGTGCTCATGAAAATTCTATCGTAGGCTACAACTATGACATCTTTGATAACGGCGCTAATGTAAATTACTTAGCTGAGCACAACTGGTGGGGACAAGGCGCTAGCTGCACATCAAATAGCGGTTGCAGCAGTACTCAAAGCTGCCATGATGGCTTTTGCGTAGGCCCTGATAACGTTGTAAATAACGGCAATGGCGTAGTTGATGTAAGCCACTCACGTCGTTCACCTATTCAGTGCCCGGATTCGTGCCCAAACTCACTATGAAATAAACGTTAACTAAAAACAATTTGTAGGATTTTATGAACACCAAAAAATGGCTCTCTTCAGGCGTGATGATTTTCTCGCTTTTTTGTTCGATGCTTCATGGAGAAGTTGTACGTTATGTACAAGGAGGAGCATGTAGCGATGGCACAGGGTCTAAAACCCATCCGTACAGCACTTTAGCTGATGCTGAAGCGGATACTAGCTGGGATGAGCTAGTAGTACTCCCATCAACTGTAGAACTAGATGGCGGTATTACACTTCGCTCAGGAACTAAGCTTGTTGGCGGTGGATGCGATCCTACTTGCATTAGCTTAAGCACAAATGTGCCCACAATTACAAATACATCAGATGCCACAAACGGCGGAAATGGTGTTGTGGTAATAGGTGATGCCGTTGTTGAAAAAATATACTTCAAAAACACCTGGGCCTCTGCCATTAACTACGATGATGCCCGCGATCTTACAGTAAAGCATGTGCTTATTACGGGGCATAACATGGGCGAAGTTGTTTCCCCTATCCCTTTCGGCTATGACAATTTTTTGCAAGCAGGAGGCATTCATGGCCAGCCTACTAACGATGGCACAACAAAACTTGAAAAAGTTGTCATCCGTAATAACCATACAGGCGCAGGCGTAAATAACTTCCCAAGAGATGGTGCTAAGCGCAAATTCCATGCCACGAATTGTGAATTCACTGAGTTAACTCAAATACTTACAACTGGCGACCAGCCCGTACTCAATATTTTGACAGGTATTGCTTCAATATCTGACGGAGAAAACACAGAACTTGATAATCACATCACCCACTGCTACTTACATGATTTTCAAAAGCCTGACACTACAGGTCAGACTCAAGGTATTGCAACTGTTGCTCTCCGGGGCTCAAAATCAACCACACATATTAGCGATTCAACTTTTTATAACTTGAGCTCCCCTCAAAGTGAAACAATCCATATTAATTCTGAGGCCAGTGTAGAAATTACGCCTGTTGTTATGGCAGCTGATAATGATAGTTCAGGATCTTCATCATCAACTGATGCCACCCTTGAATCTGAGCTAAAACTAGAGGTTACTTCATGCGCTTTTGAAGAACTAGATAGCAACATGACTTCGTTTACCATGGCAGTTGCCAATTTCACGTCAAACGGCAAGACAAAGTGGAGCGTTAAAGACTGCACCATGACAAATATTTCTGATTCTTTAGTGTCACTAATTTTAGGCAATGGCCATCAACACGAATGTTTCACAGGAAATAACGCCGTTGGTCTAGACGCATTTTTTGTTGCCATAGCAGGAAATGTTTTTTTAACCGATGTTCCAAATGCAGTTACAAAAGTATGCCTCCAAGACAATAACTACACAGGCGGACAAACAGCGGCTATTGCTGTATTTACTAGCGACTATGAAGACAGAGCCTCATGGCATAAGCTAAAAATTTGCGCCAAAAACAACTGCTTTAACGGGCAGAACATGTTTTCAACTGGATTTTTAGGAGGGGGCTCTTCTGAAGGTCCTCATAGTAACATAGTTATTCGTGCTCGAAATAACTCAATTGTTGGATATACCTACGACGTTCAAGATATCTTTGCCGGCATAAACTACCAGCTTCAAAAGAACTGGTGGGGAGAGGGTAATTACTGCTCTTTTGATTCTGATTGCTCTACAACACAAAGTTGCAGCTTTGGCCGCTGTGTTGGCCCAGATAACATCGTGAATGTTGAGGACCTAGCAACAATTGATGTGCACCACCCTCTAAACGGCCCAACAAAATGCCCAGGAAAGTGCCACCAAGCCCTATTTGGCGACCAAAACGTCCCAAATAGTGCCAAAGCCTCCCCTTCACACGATCGACTAAAAGCGTTTAAATCCGCCTACTCTCGCCAATAACCAAAAGGCGCTCGTTCTCGAGCGCCTTTTTTGTTAGTTTATACTTTCACGAGTGAGGCCGCAGGCCTCTCTGGAGTGCGGTAATTGTTTACCGCTCTTTATTTTCGACTACAAATTTTAACCTCAGTATTCTCCAATACCTAAAATGGCATAAAACACTTTAAAGTTTTGGAGAGTATCTAGATCGGCTTATGTGGTCGAAAATTAAGAGCGGTAAACAATTACCGCACTCCAGAGAGGCCTGCGGCCTCACCCATTACTCGGCTTATTTCACTCCAAAAAAACTTCGCTCACAAAATCTCGCGTATAGTATCCTAGCCGTCATGATTAGCGTTACAATTATAGTAAAAAACGGCCAAAGGTATCTGCCCCAAGTTCTAAAAGCCTTAGAAACTTTTAGTGAAATCATCGTGCTAGATACAGGCTCAACTGACGACACAATAACTATTGCTAAAAGCTTTCCAAATGTGGCTTTACACCAAAGCCCATTTTTAGGCTTTGGACCATCGCATAATCTTGCCACAAGCCTCGCTTCAAATGACTGGGTGCTCTCAATAGACGCCGATGAAGTAGCCTCTCCCGAACTCATCAAAGAAATTTTTGCGTTGCAGCTTGAGCCTAACACCATCTACACCATCTCGCGACATAATTATTTCCGCGGAAAATTCATAAAAGGCTGCGGCTGGTACCCTGATTGCCCAGTACGCCTCTATAATCGCAAAGTAACGGCGTTTACAGACGCAAAAGTGCACGAGTCAATACTCGATACCAACATGAAAAAACAAGCGCTTAAAAGCCCGCTCTATCATTACCCTTACAACTCAATTTCTGATTTTCTTGCCAAGATGCAAAGCTACTCTACACTTTTTGCCGAACAGTACAAGGGCAAGCGCAAATCATCACTCACCAAAGCCATCACTCACGGTCTCTTTGCCTTTTTTAAAAGCTACTTCATCAAGCGCGGAATATTTTTAGGCTCAGAAGGCTTTATCATCTCCCTCTACAACGGCCACACCGCCTACTACAAATATCTTAAGCTCCAAGAAATCAGCGAGCGCTAAGCTACCCCCCCATCCTAGCTAACCATTAAAATTTCATTGCTTTAATGTCCAGAATTATGTACAATAAAGACAATAAGGGTTACTACTATGGACGCTA
>JAJFUY010000111.1 GCA_021372185.1 Chlamydiales bacterium
ATAGATCCTCCATCGGTATTTATACTATACACATTTACAGCACCCGTTACTACTTGAGTAGTGAGAATTGTGCCACGGTTAGTTAAAAGGACATTGTTTATGGAATTGGATGCGATATAATCTTGCAAGTAGCTTCCACTCGAAAAATAGTTTCCAGCAAAATGAAAGCTTTGGCCAGATCCTGAGCCTGCGGCACCAGTTGGTCCAGTTGCGCCTGTCGCGCCATTTGTACCGTTAGTACCAGCAGGGCCAGTTGGGCCTATCGGGCCTGTGGCACCTGTAGATGATGCAGAACCTGCGGGACCTGTGGCACCTGTTGGACCTGTAGAGCCTGTAGGACCTGTGGCACCAGTTGATGTTGCAGATCCAGGAATGCCCTGAAGACCTGTTGGGCCAGTAGGACCTGTTGGACCAGTAGGACCCGTTGGGCCTGTTCCACCGCTACCACCGCCACCGCCACCTGCAGGGCCAGTAGGGCCTATTGGGCCAGCGGGGCCGGCGGGGCCAGTTGGGCCTGTAGCGCCTTTTTTGCTTTTGCAACTAGAACTTGTAAATTTATCGCTATGTAACGCTTCGTTAACTGCAACAACATTCTTTGCAGAGGGTCTCAAAGGCGCTTTTTGAATTTGCCTTTTTATGACGGGCTTTTGAGGAACAGTTCGGGCACGCGGTTGCGTTGAATTTGTATTGGGGGCAACAGCCGCTTGCATAAGCTGTGTTGACAATATGCCTGCCAAAAACGTTAATAGAAGGTATTTCTTCATCTTCTTACTCCTAAGGGGGTTTTTAAAACTTTGCACAAAAAAAGCACAAAAAGTTTTATGATAACCCCAAAAAAACATATTGATGAATAATTTACAATAAAAACTTCTCTTCAGATCCGTTCGGCGTAGACTTTTAAAATTAAGTTATATATAATGAATGCAATATAACGGAAGATATATGAGTGTACCACCTATCACAGTAAAACCGGCTCTACATGTAAGTGTAGGTAATACTACTAATAAACCGAGACGATTTGATCAGTTTTTTGCGAACTTTTCTTCCACCATTAAGCAAAAACAGCTTCGTTTAGTAAAAGCCGTTGTTTATGTTGCTCACCTTGTTGTTGACCTCATTCGGGCAATTGCGCTAAAGATTTTGTGGGGGTATCAAAGTTTTGGCATACATAAAGAGACAACACTTACTCAAAGTACCAGTTTCTACAAAGAAACAGCAAAAATACAAAGTGAGATAGACACACTTAAAAATATGCCGTTAGAAGAACTTCAGAATCTGCACCCACATCCATTTGTACTCGATGTTCCAAGACAAGAGACTTATGTTCATGACATACGTTTTGAAGAGTGTACAGGCATTGGCCAAAAAATCTTCGATCTTCTGCACCCAAAAACTCACTTTTCTGATCATGATCTGCACATTTTTCGCTATTTAGTAGAAAATCTGCTGCATCAAGGATCATATATGGTAGTGCCAGGCTTTTTTCATGAACTATTTACCATCCACATGCCGCTTATGAGTGCTGATCTTGCAGGCTGGACAATAGATGGTAATTTCGAAGGCCAAAAGCTTTTAGAAGCAGCCACAAAACACTCTTCTCTTTTTGAATGTAAAGTTGTAGATGACAAGTTGATAGTGTCGGGCTTGCGCTACTTTCGCATTTTTGAAATGAGCAATCCCAACTGTAATAAAGGCTATGACGCGTGCAGGTTTGAAATAGCCATAAGCATTGCTGATATTACGGCTGTTGATTTTTTATTAACAGACGGCGCCGTAACGTGCAAGATGCAGTCTTACGGCAGGAGATCAGCTCTCGAAGCTATACTCTGGTAATTAAAATAATTTTGGCGTAAAGAACTGTTCTCATGAAATCCTGCCAAAAAATAGCCTCGACTTCATGCGATTGTACAAAAAAACAGCTCCCGCAGACTTAAGAAGACTATTCTGCTTGAGCGGGTGTTGCTGGCGCCTCTGGCTTATCGTCGTCTTCGATGATCTCTAAGTTTACACGAATACCATTGCGGCTCGCAACTGACATAAGCAGCGTGCGGATTGCATTGATAGTCTTACCTTTTTTGCCAATAATTTTGCCGATATCGCTTTTTTCAACAGCTAATTCGATAATCAGTGTCTGAGTTCCGCCTACCTCATTGATCTTTACTTTATCAGGATTGTCGACGAGGTTTTTAACAATGTAGGCTACAAATTCTTTCATATTGTCACTTCCGTAGTTAAAAAGTGCTACCAAGTTAGTAGTACCCTTTGACCCCATCTTATCTACAATAAGAATTTATACACAATCAAGAAAAACAAAAAAGAGAACTAAGTTTTACTTTTGGATTCAATAATTAGGGTTACAGGACCATCATTAACCAGATGTACCTGCATGTCAGCACCAAAGCGACCTGCCTCTACCGGGTAGCCAAGAGCATGTCCCATTTTTACTAAAAACTCTTCATATAAGGGTATAGCATGCTCGGGTTTGGCTGCCTGCATAAAATCAGGGCGGCGACCTCCCTGGCAGTTACCGTAGAGGGTAAATTGGCTAATTACTAGTACGCCACCCTGTACATCTTTTACGCTCAGGTTCATTTTGTCATTTTCATCTGTAAATATGCGTAAAACAGCGATTTTTTCAGCCAACCATTTGACATCATGGCTTGTATCACCATGCTGTACGCCAAGAAGCACAAGAAGCCCAGCCTCTATTTTGCCTACAATATGATGGTCCACAGATACGTGTGCGCGACTAACCCTTTGAATTACTGCTTTCATTTTCGTGTTTAATGAATGTTATAAAGTGAGCCATATCTTCTGGAACTTTTGCCACTATCTCAAGTGGGACGCCCGTGATTGGATGAATAAATTTGAGCGTATGGGCGTGCAACAGGGGTCGTGTTGCTCCAAACTGCTTTTTGCCATACACCTCATCCCCTAAAAGCGGGTGGTTAATGTAGCGTAAATGGACGCGAATTTGGTGCGTGCGGCCTGTTTCTAGATTTATATCAAGCACGCTCAAGGTAGTGTTGGTGGCTATATTTTCGATATGTGTCCGAGCTGGTTTGCCGCCAGTTTCTACCACAGTCATGGTTTTTCTTTGTGCTGGATGACGGGCTATTGGAGCATCAATGGTTTGGCTTTTAGGTGCCCCCAAACAGATGGCATAGTAGCGTTTTTCAACTTTTCGATCTGAAAATAGCGCAGATAATAATCCATGCATCTGATGCGTTTTAGCAGCAATTAAAACGCCTGATGTTTCTTTATCAAGCCTATGGACAATGCCTGGACGAAGCTCGTCAGTTTTTTCTAGTGTTTTACAGTGAAATAGAAGGGCATTTACAAACGTGCCTTTCCAATTACCAGGTCCTGGATGTACTACAAGCCCTACAGGCTTATTGATGGCAATCATGTGCTCATCCTCGTACAAAATATCTAAGGGAATATCTTCAGCTACTAAATCAAGCTCTTGAGTAGGTACAAACTGGACTTCTATCTCATCACCTGCTTGAAGCTTTGCACTTTTTTTGACTATTATACCATTGAGTGTGACGTAGCCTTCAGCAATCAGCCACTGAAGGTAGGTGCGAGAAAGTTTTTCATAACGAATTGAGAGCAGCTTATCAAGGCGTAAATCTTGCTCTGATGCCTCTACAAATAGATTAGGTGGGGTACTTTCAGTCTCGTCTATTGCGCTTCATCTCCTCAATATATCGGTCGTTACTTTGCTTACACTGCTGGCAAATTTGATAGCCGATAGATTGAATAATAAGTTTGTCGTAGACCTCAGGGAATTTTTTCTGCAGATCGCCAAGCGTGCCATTAAAAAATGTGTCATTAGCTCCCACTGTGCCCGTAATGGCAGGAGCACCGGTAGTTTGAATGCCTGATTGAATTCCTAATGTTTCTATGGATACAACGTTTGGTTCTACTAAGGTTTCAGCTGCCATATGATAGTCCCTTGTGGTCTATCGAAATTCTAACACTGACACCCTAAAATAAAAAGAGGAAAAGAGAATAGTCTCTTTTCCTCTAAATTGAATTATCTATTAGCGGGATTATCTCGAGTGTTTTTTAATTTCTGCAATATATCTATCGTTAGCATCTTTGGACTGCTGGCAAATTTGACGGCCAATAGATTCAATAATTAATTTATCGTAAACTTCGGGGTAATTTTTCTTTAGGTCACCAAGAGTGCCGTTAAAGACACCGTCGGCCGAGCCACTTACAGCACTAGTGCTTTTAATGCTGTTTTGTAAGGCTGTAGCATTAGCGGCTGCCGCTGCTGCTTGTATAGACCCCATACTTGGATCAAATTGAGCATCTGACATAGTCTTAACTCCTCTTTTACCCTCTACTTATCAGTATACTACAAATTCTTTTAATATACAAGAAACAGAGAAGCCACGTCTATATAAGGCGGCAATTGCCTTCTCTTTTTGGGCTTTTGGGGCAGTTTTATCAAGGAGTATGGGGTAGCGCTTCTCTACGAGCGCTTTTAGAGTATCTACATCTGGGCCGAGGTGGGCATCTAGCGATTTAAGGGGGATTCCCCTCATTTTGGCCTTAATGGTGATCTGATGGCGGCTTTTTCCCTGTTTTTGAAGTTTTTTGACAAAATAGGCCTCAAAATCCTCATCATTGAGCACATCCAGGCGTACGAGATCATCTATGGCTCTCTGACGCGCATTGGCTGAAAAATGCCGCTCTTCTAGGCACGCATCAAGCTCGCGTGAGTGCATGGCCTTTTTTGAAAGCTTCATAAGCCCCACCCTAAGGGCAAAACGCTCTTCTAGGGGCCAAAAACTCTCTAAAAACTCATCT
>JAJFUY010000121.1 GCA_021372185.1 Chlamydiales bacterium
CATATTCAAAAGCTAAAGCCGCATATTCAGATAGGTAGGAATCTATAATTTCAAAATGAGGGTCTATAGTGGTGTGTGGAGTGTAGCTTGCGCCCGTTGCCTGATCAAACCACACGCCATGGCGCTGGCTAAATGTTCCGCGGCGAGAATCTTGCCCTGCTAAGCGGATGGGTACATGCTCTTGCAGTAATGTGCCAAAAGCAAGAGCCTCGGCAAAAGCCCAGTCAATGTGCTGGAGATCTGATTTTTTACGCGCTTCTATTTGTGATAGCAAGCGAGGATGGAGCGTAAAGCCTTGAGGAACTGTTGTAAGAGCCCTTACCACTTCATGAATTTTGTCTTTATCAACAGCTTCTGCATGTAGAGCAAAAAGCGTACTCTCTTCAATTTTACGCAATTGGAGTTTAGCTTTGGCCTCTTCTGCATAGCCACGGACAACAGTATGCACCTCTTGAAGCTCATTTTTACATTCAGCATCAAGCAGCTTAAGCTCAACACCCTCTTTTACAAGCTTGTCATGGTACTGGGTACGTATAGATGGTTTTTTGCGAATTGTTTGATACGTAAGGGGTTGGGTGAATGCAGGCTCGTCACTTTCGTTGTGGCCATATTTTCTCCAGCAGTTCATATCAATAAATACATCTGAGCCAAATTTTTGCCTGATTTCTAGTGCCAGCTTGGTAACAAAAAGGCAGCTTTCTGGGTCTTCAGCATTTACATGAAATACCGGTATACCAAATGTGCGGGCAATATCGGTGCAGTATTGAGTAGAGCGGCCATCTACAGGCAGCGTTGTAAAACCAATGTGGTTGTTAATCACAATATGGATTGTACCACCTGTTGTATAGCCTGCAAGCTTTGCCATCTGCAGTGTTTCATACACAACGCCTTGGCCGCTTACTGCAGCATCGCCATGGACAAGCACCGGCAGAACCTTTGTCACAGCCTTACCTGTTTGACGTGCGCGAGCAATACCCTCTACAACACCATCCACAGATTCTAAGTGGCTGGGGTTGGCAGCTAAGCGAATGTTCATACTTTTGAGTTTGGAGCTATAGCCTTTATGGTACTTTACGTCGCCGCTTGCTTCAAAGGTGTCTGTAGCGACATCTTCGAATTCAGTAAAAATTTCGTCATAGCTTTTTTGGAGGATGTTCACAAGCACGTTGAGACGACCTCTATGCGGCATACCAATTACCAGATCATCTAAATCAGCATCTAAAAAGGTGGCAAGCATGGGAATGAGCGTTTCAGCACCTTCCAGCGAAAAGCGTTTTTGGCCCACATACTTTGTATGTAAAAACGTCTCAAAGCTTTCGGCTTTATTCAGTTGATGTAATATTTTTTGCTTAGCTTCTTTTGAAAGGGCAATTTTGCCTTGCAAAGGCTCAATTTTACTAATGATAAAATCACAAATATCAGATGGGCATTGGGGATAAAACTCATAGCCAATTGAACCACAATATATCGCCCGCATTGTAGGATCATTGCCAATAGAAGAGAGGGGCTTCTTATGCAAATCTACAGGGTAGGTGTTGGCCTCTAGATGCCCAAACATACGGTAAAGGCTATTATCAGTAATTGCAGTTTTTTGAATTGGCTGTTTTGAAAAAAACGCGCGCCACGAGTCATCCACAAGAGTTGGGTCTTGCTCCCAAAGCTGCCTATAGTGCTCGAGCAGTTCCATGTTTTCGCTGTGAAGTGAGCCAAAAGGGTACATACTTCCTAGATAGATGATATGAGCATTTTTATCTACCCTTATCTCTCAAAAAGTTCCTTTATCTAAATGGGGGCTTGCAAAATAAATCGTAATGTGAGAACTGATGGCCACTATGCCACCGGAAGATTTTTTGCCTCGCGGTAAAAAAACGGATATGTCATAGTTTTAGCGATTTTTATTTACGGGTACACACATGAAGCAAATTAAGAGCGAACGTCTACGAAAGCTAGAAGCAGAATTAACTGACCTACAGCAATGGCTCCAGCTTGGATTAGTACCCAAGAAAGACGTAGAGCGCCATAAAGACGAAATCACAGTGCTTAAAGCACGTATTGAAGAAGAAAAAGAACGTCTCCAGTTCTTAAAAGAAGGCGGAGAAGCCGAAGAATTTATTGCTCCTAAGCGCTCACAAGCCAAAGCCGGCTATAACGAAATGCCAACTATTCCAGATGTTGACATGGGCGATGGCGGCTCTAGCATGTCTGAGGGCGGCTATGAGTCTGACACCTATATCAGCAACGACACGTCGTTTGAAGATGACACCGAGGAAGAAGAAAACTACGGCTCAGGTGAGCACGAAGAAGGTGGGGAAGGTAAAGCCGAAGCTGCAGGCGATGGCGAAGAAGAAGAAGAAGATGAATCCTACTTCTCAGACCGTAACCGCTGGAAGCGTGGTGGAATTGTAGACCCTGATGCTGACGAGTGGTAGATTCTTCTCAAGACATAAGCCTCTATATTCACATCCCCTTTTGCAAGCATAAGTGCCCCTACTGCCATTTTTATGTCATTGGTGACAAAGAATGCTTTAAAGAGCAGCTTATAGATGCCCTTGAGCGTGAATGGAGGCAAGTTCAGCCCAAACTTCAAGGCAAAAAGCTTGTCTCCATATACTTTGGAGGTGGCACCCCCACACTCTTTGGCACAAAACGCATCGAAACCGTGCTGTCGTGGTTTCAAAAAGAGTACAACTATTCAAGCGATATTGAAGTTACAATAGAAACCAACCCAGAAGAGCTTGTAGACTTTAGACAATATAAAGAAATTGGTATTAACCGCGTAAGCCTAGGCGTACAAAGCTTAGCGCCTGATGAACTGGCTATTTTAGATAGGCGCCACAAGCCCCAACAATCCCTAGATGCCATCTGGGCCATAAAAAATGCAGGAATTGACAACCTTACAATAGATTTAATGTATGACCTACCAGGGCAGAGTATGTCATCTTGGCAAGCAACTTTAAGCGCTGTCAAAACTCTACCTATTACTCACCTCTCACTTTATAACCTGACAATAGAGCCAGACGCAGCTTTTTTTAAGCGTGAAAAAGAGCTGAGATCAACTATGCCTGACGATGACACCTCAGCCCTCATGTATAAAGCGGCGCAAGATGTGCTGCAAGAATCAGGCTTCAAGCAGTATGAAATTTCAGCCTTCTGTAAAGACAACCTCTACTCACGACACAATGTGGGCTACTGGACAGGCAGACACTTTTATGGTCTTGGACCATCTGCCTTTAGCTTTGATGGCAATAAACGCTTTAAAAACGTAGCAAACCTTGCACGCTACTGGCAGATTTTAGAACAAAATGACTCTCCCATAGACTTTGAAGAGCCTTTAGACCCGATATCACGCAAAAAAGAGCTCTTAGCTTTGAACCTCCGGTTACTAGATGGCTTTGACATAAACCAATACGCCCCCTTAGAACCAGACACAACAAAGGCTCTGGCCTACCTAGAAAAAGTAGAGCTCATCACACGAAACGACACCCACATCGCCTTAAGCCCAAAAGGCATCCTCTTCTACGACACAGTCGCCTCCGAACTCATTTAAAGTATCAAAATATAATGGTTTTAGAGTCCTTTAGGACG
>JAJFUY010000127.1 GCA_021372185.1 Chlamydiales bacterium
CTTGATTGCCGGTAAGGGCCATGAAGCCCAGCAGGTTTTTGCCTCACATAGCATTGATTTTGATGATAGACTAGTGGCCCGAGAGTGTATTGAACAACTTTATCTTAACGCTACAAGGTAGTCATGAGAGTCATACTGGCTTTACTAGTGCTTGTTGTATGCGCATCATGCTCACGGCCTAAAGAAGAAAAATTTTCTCGCCAGGCAATACGCCACAAGGTGCTACCGCTAGTTATTTTAGACCCAGGCCA
Source organism: Chlamydiales bacterium (assembly GCA_021372185.1). Classification (GTDB taxonomy): domain Bacteria; phylum Chlamydiota; class Chlamydiia; order Chlamydiales; family FEN-1388; genus SZAS-7. The sequence continues at coordinate 252 of JAJFUY010000127.1, forward strand.
TGGCGGAGCTAACGATGGCACCAAGATGGTTATGCCGCCATACACCAAAGAAAAAACACTCGTCTTGCAAACTGCCCTCAAAGTGCGAGATTTTCTAGAAGCCTGGGGCTACAAGGTGCGTATGACACGCACAAAAGATGTATTTATCCCATTGGCTGACCGAGTAAAATTTGCCAAAGACAATAAAGGCCATTTATTTGTAAGTATTCACTTCAACCACGCACCCAATAAAAATGCCAACGGCGTAGAAATCTTTTACTTTGACAAAAACAAGTATAAAGACCGCTCAAAAGCCCTTGCAAACTCGATTCTAGATGCCATCTGTACTCGCACCAATGCAGCTTCACGTGGCTCAATCCCAGGTGATTATCACGTACTACGCGAAAACAGCACCATGCCGGCAGTCCTCATAGAAGGCGGCTTCTTCTCAAACACCCAAGAAGCCAAAAAGCTCTCAAACCCCCACTACATCCGCACCCTCTCCTACGCCATCGCCCAAGGCATCGACGACTTCGTCCAAAAATCCAAGTAGCTTGCTCGTAAAAAGTTAATTGTGTGCCGTAGGTACACTGCCGAGTTTGGACATTTGCCGAAGGCTTTGGAGTGCGGTAATTTTTTACCGCTCTTAATTTTCGGCCACGCACTATATCTTCGATAGCCTCCAAAACATACAATAGCCCCGTACTATGACACAAATGAGTTAGCCAAAGTATTGAACATTCGTGTAAGTTGTGGAAGTTATTGTTAAATCGGTGTGTGGTTGAAAATTAAGAGCGGTAAAAAATTACCGCACTCCATAGCGAGCTTACGCCCGCTAGCTGCAAATATCCAAACTCGGTACATGGACCTACGGCACACAAATTTGTTTATTTTTCACTGCCTCTAGGGTTTTATTTGCCTAGCCTGGAAAATAGTTGTGAACTGATCTCAGGGCTGATGTTTAGGCGAAAGTCTGTGGTGAGGATGGTGTGGAGCTCTTCGGGTGATTCAATTTTTTTACTGGTTTTGGATGATTTGGTGTAGGTGAGGTTTAAGAGGATGTTTTGAGAAGATTCTGTGGCAATCATGCAGGTGAGGTTGTTTTTAAACCAGGAGGTAGCATCTGTTTGGTGGTAGAGCATTCTTGGGATGAAGTGAGAGAATGCCACCGCGCTCGTATCTATTAACAGACTTGGGCGCTTTGGTTTATATTGCACACCCATAGGCGTTTGAATAAACTGCTTAGAATCCATTGGCAAGGGGGTGGTAATCACGCCTTCACCAAATCCTGTATCTACATAGTAGTCACGGTTATTTATATGTACTCGTATGCAGGCATGCTTACTCATCTCATCTACGGTTTTACCTTTATAGACCTTGGCGCACATGAGCTTGGCATCAAACCCGAGCTTACACAAAAGTTCATAAAAGAGGCCATTTAGCTCATAGCAGCCGCCACCTCGTTGACCTATCAAAATCTTGTCTTGGATATATTCAAAGGTTACAGGTTCCGCCTCACCTATAAACGTGGTGATATTTTCAAAAGCAAACGTTTGAACATGTAGTGAGTGAAGGCTTTGGAGCAGCTCAAAAGTTGGGCTAAGCGCTCCTTTGTAGCCTAATCGCTGCAAATAAAGTGGAATAAACATATAAAATTTCTCAGACTGGCAGCTATTTGTTTGTTATTATGCATAGAGTTAGCGTTTTTGGGCTATCGTATTTTCCTCTATCTCTTCTATTTTTTAGTGCGCATATTTCTAAAGTCAGTTATTGTCACGGGCATGAGCTTTATCAAGCTAAATATTTTTGTGCTTTAGCTTATGTTTTATTATCAGAAGTTGGCTTTAGGATATGCCTAAAGGCACTTATATACAGGAGGATACCCATGAAAACCGTTGTGAGAATAAGTTTGCTCAGCTGCTTTTTAGGCACTGGAGCATTTGCACATGCAGAAGATAATCCGCTGATTGACCGGCTAAATGAACTAGCAGCAATGCCTCTAGATGAGCTTAAAGCAAACATCCACGAAGTAATGCCTATTATCAAGGCATTAAATGGAGCAACAAGTGAAGGCAATGCTGGAAGCGAAGGCTACGCTGTAGCAAAAGCTCAGTCGCCAGAAACTCAAGCTGCTATCACAAACTTTAACGTATCGGTTAAACAAAAGCTTCAGGCACCTGTCCCACAAGCAAGAGTTGG
>JAJFUY010000141.1 GCA_021372185.1 Chlamydiales bacterium
GGGCAAGGGCAAGGGCACGGGCAAGGGATTTGGGGGTGAAGGTCTTTCTTTAAGTCCCGCTAATGCTCCAAATAGGAAAATTAACAAAAATATTAGTAGAAAAGCTCATAATTTGCGAACCAAGCCACGATCCCATGAAGATGAGTGTGAGGGTTACTGCTACAAGTTTAACTACAAAGGGGAGCGTTTGCTCTTGAATTTGGGTAGCTGCCTGGAAGATAGCTACAATGGTGCCCAAAAACATACTGATTAAGACAGGCGGTGCTGATAAAATCAGGATGAGTAAGAGGCCTTGATAGGCAAGGGCTACAATTTGGCTTGTAAACATATAATTCCAAAATACAAAGTTATTTTTTTAATAACAAGCTACTCTATTTTTTGCTACCTGAATGTAGAGACAAGCCCCTCAATGAGTAGCGTCCAGCCATCAAGCATAACAAGTAGAAATAATTTTAACGGCATGGAAATTGTGACGGGCGATAGCATCATCATACCCATCGCAAGCAAGATGTTAGATACCACCAAGTCAATGACAAAGAACGGTATGTAAATTAATACCCCAATTTCAAAGGCCGATTTTAGCTGTGTCGTTATAAATGAGGGCACCAAAATCATAAAGTCATCTGGCTTAAGATCTGCTTTATGCTCTTCTGGCAGTAAGCGGTAAATAGTCCTAAAGAATATGCGATGGTGCTTTACAAGTGAGTTATTGCGTAAAAAATCTCTCAAGGGCTCACGAGCTGCCGCTGCAATTTCAAGTACATACTGTGCGCTATCAGGTGACGTAAACGTTTCTGGTACATTCTGGCGCGCAAGAACGCCTTGAGCTGCATCATACATTTTTACGCCAGTTGGATACATAACATAAATACTCAGCAAAAAGGCAACGCCGTTAATAACCTGGTTGGGGGGTGCCTGCTGAACGCCAAGGGCGTTTCTAAGTAGCGATAGTACCACCACAATCTTTACAAACGAGGTCAAAATCATCACGATAAACGGCATGAGCGACATAAATGCAATAGCTGCTGTCTGCGTAATGAGCGATGGCCGTGAGAGCATAGAGAAGTTTGACATTTGGCTAGGAACTGGCGTTAGCTGGCCATTTCCAATTGTCTTTGTGTTGCTATTTGGCGGTGGTGCTCCAGGAGGCGTTGTAGGTGCACTTGTAGTAGAAAGCGCAGCTAGCGATGAAACAAGGCACAAAAGAACCGCTAAAAGAATGAGCGAACCAAAAATTCTCTGAGCTGATGACGTAAAAATATTGCAAATAGCGCTCATGTGGTAGGTTTCCTCATTGTGTCAGCAAGTGATTCAAAAGCGGCTTCAAGGTTTCTCCAGCGGTCTTTTAGGCGAGCATTAATAATACCGCCTTCAGTTTCTATAATGCAGCCACCTTGTTCTACATCATCGCGTTCGCGAATTGATAGAGATTCTAGGCTTTCAAATAGGTCTTTGATTTTGTTTTTATTTTTCTCTAAAACCTGTAAATCGGCGCGGTTTACATAAATCACAATGCGTTTATGCTGTGAGACAGATTTTAGGGCGTTAGATACAATTTCTAAAATAGCCGCTGGCTGCAAGGCAAGTTCTGCTGCCACAATTTTTTTGGCTGCCTTTAGGGCAATAGGCATAACAAGCTTTTGCATTTCACCTTGTACTTTGCCAATTTCGCCTTCCATAGCCGCAAGCTGCTTTGTCCATTCTTCATAGCCTTGAGCAAAACCATCTTTTATGGCTTGTGCTTTGAGCTCTTCACATTCGGCAGCTACTTCGTGGCGGTATTTTTCTACATCTTCAACGATGTGGGTAAGCACTTCTTGCCCTGTAAGCAGTTTTGAGACGTCTTCTGCCGGAATAATCTTCGATTGGGGCGCTTGCTTTATGGTGTTACCGTATATAAGGCTGAAGTATTTTTTGCTTATCATTGCTATGGTGCCGTTTCTGTTTTAAGGAACTGGATTATATGCTGTACCTGAAGCAGTGCAAGAGCTGTCTGATTTGGTACTTCCTCTTTCTTTATATTATTCTGCAGAAATTTTGCACGGGATAAATCAAGTGTGTGCAAGATATGCCAAGTAAAATCATCACTTGCGCCCGATAGTGCGAGGCTTAAGCGCTGCAGCCCCAATCTATGAAGACGCTGCGGAAATTTATTGCCTTCTTTTAAAAGCTCGCGCACAGATAGCGTTGTGGGCATCTGGCGAGATTTTTGGCGCAGTAAAATGCGTAAGTAGTGCTGCTGCTCTGTTGTAAGATATTGTAAGACTGCCTGTAGAAGTTTTTTGTCTACAATATGTCGCATCTCTTCTACTAAATCATACATGGCAAGAAGGTCAGCAATATCTAAAATATCAGATCTTGACATATCAAGGAGGGGCGTAAGCTCCCAAGTGGGTAAAAGTGCCTTTGGAGGGCATGAATTTTCTGTCCAGGCAGTATGAAGATAGGTGATAAGAAAATCTTGTACAGTATCATTATAGCTTGATGCAGCCGGCAGTTCTTTTGAACGCTCGCCAAAGACGTTAGGAAAGGCCTTTTTATAGACCTCTTGCAGCGGCTCTTGCATCTTTTGTACTACAGGCATGAGCCACGTGGGGTCAATAGACGAAAGCCACTCTTTGGGTTCAAAGAGCATAAGATTTGGCTCAGCACTTGTAAGCTTTATCTCATGAAGTGATTCTGCATCTTCTTTTGGCAAGATTTTGCTTAAAGTATCCGGTTTACCGGTAAAATACTTGTTCAGAAGCAAACGTAAAAAGATGAGACCGCTATTTTGAGGCTGCATATCTCGTCACACGCTTATGGTTGTTCTACGTTTTCTTGTACTTTAGGTTCTTCTTTAGGCTTAGGCTCTTCTTTTGGTTTGTCCTCAGCTGCTTTTTCTGTAACCGGTTCAAACTCATCAGGTAACGGTGCCATATGTAAAAGCTGCTTTAAGCCCCCTCGTTTTTTTAATAGTGGGTGTAGCTTCCAGCCAAACCAGAACGTGGTAAACGCTAGAATAAGCACAATGAGACATAAGGTAAAGAAAATAGCTTGAAAACGAGCTAAAGAGTCGCGAGCTATGACAAGCGTCCAGACTTTTACAAGGTCTTGTTGTGCATTAGCTTCACGAGAAGAAGTCATTTCAGAAAATCGTGTTCTATCAGGAATCACGGTAACGTTATCAAACGATAAGCCAGCAACAGAGCTTGCCACTAAGCGTTTAATCTTCGTAATTAAGTGACTGTTAGGGTCATCTAAAACGCCTGTATGTTTTACGTAGACCGAAGCTGTAATTTGGCCTTTTACTGCCGTTGGGTTTAAAGCATCTTCTTCTGGGAATGAAAGTTGCACGTCAGCATCTACGATACCATCTATCTTGCGGATGGTGTTGGCGATGCTATCTGCAAGGCCCGCTTGATAGCGTATTTTTTCTTGCATGTCAGAGGGTACAAGACCACCGGCTGAAAACAATTCAATTAAGTTTTGGCCGCGACGTCTTGGTAGGCCATTAGCTGAGAGTATAGCCATAGCACGGTTTGCATCTGCTGCATCTACAGCAATATCCCAGAGAGCAATTTTGGCTCCGCCGCCACCGCCGCCTTCTTTTTCTTTCATCTTATAAGCGGGGATGTTTTCGCGGGCTAAAAGCACTAGAATTTCGTTTCCTTCGCGCTCATCAAGACCATTCACGATAGTTTTTTTGGATTCGCAACCGGTCATAGAAAAACCGATAATCGCGAGAAAAAAGAGAACAAGCAAAGACTTTTCTCTTAAAAAGCTTGCTGCAGAAAAATTTTCTTTAGCATTAACTGTATCTTCAGTGTCTTGTATCATAGCTACCTTCATTCATAGAATGGTCTGTTTTAATCCCTGATAGTAGGAAACGAATTTTTTTGCTACTACGATTTTAAAATAGATCTCTTAGAGCAATTAGGGCTCAGCGAATTTTTGAGCGCTTTTGCTAAGATTTTTGTTTTCCCATAAGCCCACATACTCTAACGAGTAGGGGGCTTATGGGAAAACAAAAAGATTAGTAAAAGCGCCAAAAATTCGCCAGCCCTAATTACTCTAAGAGATCTAAACTCCTCATCTCTTGTTGAGCTGACTCAGGAAGGGATTGCAGAATATTTTTAAAACGTTCGCGATAATGGGGTGATATGCATGAAACAGCTAATACCAAATAGGTAGTAAGGCTTTCAATTCTTTGCACGTCTTTGTCTTCTAGCTGGCAAAGTAGGGCCTCTTGCATTTCATCATCACAATCAAGCGAACTTGCGACAATAGCAGCTCTCTCATTATTTTTGGTAATAGGTCTTGAGGAAAGCTGTTGTAAGCAAAAGGTCCGAGCGGGCTCACCGATAAGCCTGAGGGCACGAATGGCTGCACTTTCGGTATCAAAATTTTCTGTGCCGATAAGGCCAAAAAGCAGCTTTATAGCTTCAGTTGCTTGAAGGTGTCCAAGAGTTAAACATGCAGCTACTGGCGATTGGCCATACCCAGGAAATAGCGGGTCATAGAGCACTGGTGTTTGTATAAGCTGTATGAGGTAGGGGATAAGTTTTTTACCATAAGACGCCGCTTTCTCTGCAGTAACTTCTGGGTCATCTTCACTTAAAATAAGCTCGCCAATAGCAGCAACGAGAGGCACTTCTTTTTTATTTTCTATCTGCTCTCTTAGGGCCTGGTACATGCGTATTGACTGCGCTACTTTTTCTGCATCTGCCCCTTGCATAAGATAGGGAGCTAGGTTTTGGCCTAATTGTGATTCTAGGTTCATGAGGCCAGCTATTCGGTCAGCATCTACATCAAGAACGGCGCCTACGCCCTCTTCTTCATAATGCTCAAGCATGATTTGAAAGTTTTTGCCAAAGTGCGCATCTCGGTGCATGAGGATATCGCGGTCTTCTTCTTCTAAAAGAGGCAATTCTGAGGCATCTAACCCCTCTAAAGGCGGCTCGTAATAGGCGGTGATATCAGTATCTTCAGATGCTGTGCGCTCAAAAGACTTTTCTAGCAAAGAATCAAAAAGGGCCCGAGCTGTTATGTCAAATTCTTCTTTCATTCTGAATTAATCTCACAGATTTGGTCATTTCGTTTTACAAAGAGTTTCGCGTTATAGCTTGAGCGTACAAAAGGTCCTGAGTAGACATTTGAGAGCCCTAGTTTTTTACCTTCTTCAGCATACTCATTAAAAAGATCAGGATGAATAAACTCTTTCACGCGTGTCTTTAAGCGGCTTGCCTGCAAATACTGCCCAATTGTTACGATATCGCATCCGGCATCTTTTAGCTCTTGCAGTGTTGCTAGCACTTCATCTTTAGTTTCACCAAGGCCTAGCATAATGCCAGATTTTACTAAAATTTCTGGGTTTTTTTTCTTCACGTGCTTGAGCACCATGAGTGATCGGTCAAAAGTGGCTTTATGGCGTATTGTGGGCGATAGGCGCCGCACTGTTTCTACGTTGTGGTTAAAAATTTCTGGTTTTGCATCAATGACAGCATCAAGTGCATGTAAATTACCCTCAAAGTCTGATGTGAGGGTTTCTAGGGTTGAATTGGGGCACTGTTGCTGAATGGCCTTCATTACTTTAACGAGGTGATTAGCACCGCCATCAGCTAAATCATCTCGCGCCACCATAGTGAGCACTACGTGTGTGAGACCAAGTTCTAGTACAGACTCTGCCACGCTATTGGGTTCATCTTCGTCTGGGGCCTTTGGGGCTTTAGAAAAGTCAATATCACAAAAGCTGCAGGCACGCGTGCAGCTTTTGCCCAAAATTAAAAATGTGGCCGTTTTTTTAGAATAGCACTCAAGAAGATTGGGGCATTTTGCCTCTTCACATACTGTGTGAAGGCGTTTTTTGTGGATAACGCTATTGGTTACAAAAAGGCTATCGCCCTCTGGCAGCTTGCGGTGCAGCCAGCTTGGAAAGCGCCCAGGATTCACAAGTGAATCTGTGGGTGCCTCTTGAGGGTTATTTGGCAATACATTTAGTTTGCTAGACACGTTTATTTCTTCTTAATTGGAGGGTAGTGTAGGGGTTTATTTTGCACTAAGAAAGCCGCTTCCATCCACACCTCTGAGAGCGTTGGGTGAGCGTGGATTGTTTCTGTAATGCATTCTACCGTAAGCTCGTTGGCAATAGCGTAGGCTATACTTGAGAGTAATATTCCCGCTTCGTGCCCAATAACTTGTCCGCCTAGTACCTGGCCAGTTTTTTCATCGATAACGATTTGGGCAAAGCCTTCAGTCTGGTGAGCCGCTTGTGCTTTACCAAGCGCCTGAAATGGGTAGCTGGCAAGTTTGGCTTGAAACCCGCGTTTTTTAGCTTCTTCTAGCGTCATACCGCAGCTGCCAATTTCTGGAATTGTAAAGATCACGCCTGGGACTGCGTCATAGTTCATACGTGCTGTATGGCCGAGGATATTGTCAGCAGCTACTATACCTTGGTGAGTCGCTACGTGGGCATAAAGTGACTTACCTGTAACGTCGCCAATAGCCCAGATGCCTTTGGCTGAAGTTTTCATGGTGTCATCAACTACGATGGCACCTTTTTCTACTTTAACGCCCGCTTTATCAAGGCCAAGTTTGTCGCTATTTAAGCTTCTACCAATAGCTATGAGGGCGCAATTAGCTTCTATCTGCTTTTTGTCAGCTAGTGTAACAACTACGCCTTTGGCATTTTTCTGAATTGATGCTACAGCGATACCTGTTTGAAGCTCTATACCGCGAGCAGTAAATGACTTGGTAAGGCCTTGTGATAGGGCTGGAGCTTCAAGAGGAATAATTCTGTCTAGCATTTCGATGATCACAACTTTTACGCCAAGTTCGCTATAAAGTGAGGCAAACTCGCAGCCAATTACGCCGCCGCCAACGATAATCATCTTTTCTGGCAGCTTTTCGAGGTTTAAGATACTAGTTGATGAGTGGATAACAGTGTTGTCAAAGGCAAAGGCGGGAATTTCTTTTGGCTCAGAGCCTGAGGCAATAATAATATTGGGGGCAGATACACGGCATGAGTCTTTGCCCTTAACCTCTAGTGTGTTAGGACCAGTAAATGTGGCAAAACCACGGATAATGGTGATGCTGTTAGAAAGAATAAGGCCTTCAAGACTATTTCTTAAATTTTTAACTGTATCGTCTTTAGTCTTTTGCATTTGGGTAAAGTTCACCTTTACACCATCAATTTGTATACCAAAATCTTTAGCTTTGCGGATGTGAGACAGAACTTCAGCATTGGCAATGAGCGCTTTTGTGGGTATGCAGCCGCAATTAAGGCAGGTGCCGCCAATATCTTTTGCTTCAATAAGGGCTACTTTTTTGCCATTTTGGGCAAGCTTTATGGCTGCAGGATAGCCTCCCGGGCCACTTCCAATAATACATACATCAAATTTTTTTTCGTCCATTGGAGCTCCAATCTATAAGTTGGCATCGAGTATACCAAATTTAGCACTTGCATGAAAACAGAGAAGAAGACATAGAATGGTAGTTTATGAAAGCAAACCTAAGTACAAGTCAAATTTTTTGTAGCAACTGTGAAGAGGTTGTGCATGCCTACGCAGTAAGTTGCCCTTACTGTCATAAAGCATTAAACCATTCTGCACCATCTGACAAGATTGCGGAAATTCACTCACAGTCAAACTTTGCGGCCTCATCAGTTGTGCCAATGCCAACGCAGCATGAGCAACCAGACGAAGCGCCAAGCCGCCTTCCAGAGGCCTTCACCATACTCATATCGCTTGCATCCTTACTTGCCGCCTCATTCTTCTTCTTTTTTGGCGT
>JAJFUY010000162.1 GCA_021372185.1 Chlamydiales bacterium
CACCACAGTATATTCAAGAGGCAGTTGACTTCTACTCTCCATTCTTGGCTGAGAATAGGCTTTTAAAAAGACGGAATAGATTTTATCCTGATATACTCCCCCTTCAGAGCGCGTGAATTGCTCTGGTTCGAATGAGTCGGGTGGGCATAAGAAATTGGCTACACTTCTCAGAATCGCTGATAACATTCACGTATTTTGGCAAATTCTCGAATTTGTGGTAAAGCGTAATACACAAAGTTGTATTGTTTTTTTGACTCAAAAAGTGTGAGCGTGTTAGATTGAGGATAACCCCGGAGCCTGTTTTTATGCTGCGAGCATGTCTTGTTGCCTTCATTTGCCTTTCTAAAATGGCTCTGGCATCTCATCCCTTTCCTTATGACCTTCAGCTTACCCAAAAGCCCGGAAAGCATGATGAAGTGATGATTGTGGCGCATGGTATGAGTGGTAGCTATAAGCATGCAGATACGCTTTCGGTGGAAAAGACACTTATTAGCTTTAATTTTCCAGATTATGATTATGGTCAAAAGCCAATTGAGGCCAAAGATCTTACATTTGGTACGCCTGATGAAATCCTTCCACTTTTGTATGTGATTAAGAAATCTGTCATCAACGACGGATTAGATGAAATTGACCTTTACGGTTTTTCTGCAGGTGGTGGCGCGGTTATTAATGCTTTAGCTGCACTTAATACAATGCGCTTTAGCGACAAGCTAAAACACATTGGCATTAATCAAGAAGAGCGAGAAAAAATGCTCAAGGCTATACAGAAAGGGCAAATTGTGCTTCATTGTCCTCTTAAGAGTATCAGAGAAATTATTGCCTTTAAAGGTCTCACGCCTCAGCTTGAAGTAGTTCAAAAAAACTATCGGGATAATGGTATGGAGCCAATCGATGCTTTGGAGTGCCTCAACAACCTTTCTCTTAATATTGTTCTTTACTTTAACAGTCCTGATGAGATCCTTTCTAATCGAGATGACACTCTTTATTATGAGCGCTTGAAAGGCATAAACGCCAAAGGCACAACCGTGCTCATCACTGGCTATGAAAAGGGTCACAACTCTAATCACCCGCTTCTCTGGGATGCGCTTAAAACTAGCAATCAGTGTATAAAACCTTAAATCCCAACTTTGCAATTTTTTTCTAAAAGTACTCGGTATCGATTTATAATGTACGTTACGGTAAAGTAGTGTCCTATTGAAGAGGATAGCACCATGATCGTACAGGCAAGCTCTGATATTTCGTTTCATCAAGTTGGTGGTCAATATCATGACAAAATGCACATACTTACAGAAATTTTTACTCGAATTCTTGAACCATTGTATGGCTCACAGTCAAAGGCGTTAAGCCAAATCAGGGAGAGTAAAGATAGAAAATGCTTTCTTATGTATGAGCAGGAAAATCCAGTAGGTGTTCTCGTCTTTAAGACAGAAGTGTCTGATGAATTTGCTGATTGTGGCGCTCCAAAGAGCATAGAAATTAAATCACTTTTTGTCGACCAGTCGATGCAAAACTCAGGTCGTGGCTTGGGATCGCGTCTCGTTGACAAGCTCAAAGAAGAAGTAAATAAATTAGGTATTGACTACCTGGGGCTTCATGTTACGGTAAGTGAAACCAAACCAGAATCGCTTGCCTTTTTTAAACGTAAGGGATTTGTTATCACTCATGAGTGGCAGGGGCGCTACCAAAAGGATGTGACTGAATATTTACTCTCGTGCCCAATACATACCGGTTCGATGGAACCATCTGTGGAAGACCTGTCAACTCGGTTCAGCGGTCTTTCAACAACAGATACTGTGCCTGAACTCATGCACATTATTCACAATGCCCATTCTGACGATATCCATTCGCTAAAAAAGCTCTCTGATGGCACATTTGTAAGCGGTTCTAAAGATAATGGCATCTGTAAATGGGACTTTTCTGGGCATCTTGTTCGAGTTGTTGATGAAGTAGAACCAACCCTACGGAGTGAAGCCAACTGGATTACAGCTATGGAAGTGGTAAACGATTACTACTGGGTGAGCGGCGCCCGCAATGGAGACGTTGTGCTCTGGAAAACCAACGGCGACTATGTAAAAGAGCTAAAGCCAAAACTGCCTCGCACCGACGATCATCATAGTAAGCAGCAGAACCTTCGTAGAGTAACGTGCCTTGCTCCTGGCAGCAATCCTCTCAACCCTAGCTTTTTTATCGGCTTTCCAACACTGTTTCAGAGCTTTAATCTTATCGAAGGTAAAACTACATCAATTACAAAAGTGCATAAAAATGATTGGGTGTATGTCATCAAGCCTGTTGATGCCGTAACTGTTCTTACTGTTGTCGGACCTGTCATCAAGGTGTGGAAAGAAAGCAATAAGGGCTGGACTGAAGGCGCTACTGTTATGGGTGAACAGCCAAGATATAGAGATGCCGGCAAGTCCCAAAGATCGTTTATCTCTGATATGATTTGTCTCGGCTCTCAAACCGTGGCTTCAGCCCATTTTGATAGCACAGTTCGCTTAGTGGATGTTTTACAGAATAAAGTAGTGGAAACCAGAAAAGAACATACCGGTAAAGTGTGGAAATTAGAAAAATTTACGGAGCAACTTTTTGCTAGCTCCGGGGATGATGAAACTGTAAAATTGTGGGATGTACGTCAGAGCAAAAGTGTGCACACAATAGCCGTTAACCATGGTCCGATCACAAGTATGCTTGCCTTAAATGACAACGTACTTGTTACAGGATCTAATAAAGATTCAGCCGAGCTTCGGTTTTATAATATACGTAAATAATAGTGAGAAATTTATGATAATTACAAGCAGATCACCTAACGAGTATGCTTTTATTTCATTAGCAGACTGCAAAGAAAAATTCCCAGAAGTCAAAAAGGCATATATGTCAGTTTTTGGCGAACAGGTAGAGGTGTTAGAAGATATACAAAAAAGAAAAAATAGAAAAACTGAGCTCCTCACACATAACGGCAAAGCTGTAGGTGTAGTTGTATACAAACGTGAATTATCGAGAAGTGACGACTGTCTGGAACTGTCTTTAGTTTCTCTCTTCGATACAGAAGACGAAAAAAAGGGCTATCGCAGCCAACTGTTTGAACGAGTAGAAGCTGTAGCCAAGGAATTACACGCTTCTTCAGCTGCATGCACACTCCCCCCCTCTGCGCAGAATCAGATCGCCTATTTTCAGCATAAAGGCTATCAGCTAAGCGATAAAGCTCAGGAAGTGGTGCTCTCTAAAGTTTTTGAGCAAAAAAGACGAAA
>JAJFUY010000168.1 GCA_021372185.1 Chlamydiales bacterium
CAATTTCTCTCTTAAAATACAAAGAAAAAAGTGCTGAAGTAATTAAAATATTTGCTATAACTAAGAAAATACGGGGAGTGTGCCATGTCACTTGATTCAACCTATTCAGCTTTACAGCGCTTTAATGATACAGAAGCTCTAAGGGCTATAGAGCCTAAGACACCCAGAGTACTACTCAAACTCGTAGGCAGAGGCAGCAATCTACACCTAGAAGCTAGAGATGATACGAGGTTAGAGCGCCTAAAAACGTTCTTTATGCCAAGAGCCTATAAATTAGAAAACATTAAGGCATTTATCTCTAATCTACCGCCTCAAGATACCACCGCTACTGCCACCTTTTTGATAGACAAAAAAATAGAGACAAGAAAACCCTCTTTTTCTCTTATTGCACTTTTTCAAAAGGCCCTATTTGGCAAAACTGAAATTGGGCATGGCATGCAAAACCCAAATACCGCCTGTTATCTAAATTCTACAACTCAAGCCCTTAGGCAGTCACCATCATTTAAAGAGTTTTTGCAAACAAGACGACATGAACTTGAACAAATTCTTGTAGACACGAGCCCTGATGTTACACCTGCAAAATTGCAGATTGAAGTGCAAGCGTTTTCTGATGTTGTCTACGATAAAGCCAAAACAGATTTACCCATGGCTATATACTTTGTCCAGCAGTATCAAGAGGAAAGTGACTATGCAAAAGCCATTGTACAGCTATCTCTCATCAACAAATTGCAAGAAATTTACACAAAGCTAGATAATGCCACTGTTGACGAAAACACTGTTCAATCATTTCGTACGCTCATTATAGCATCAGGCTTTAGCGATCAAGGCACAGACCTATCATCTCAAGAAGATGCAGCAGCCATGCTCGCACATTTGTTAACAAGCATCGGCTCTCAGCCATTTACTTTTACAAACGCGATATCATACCAAAGCAACTTTGCTATACCCATGTTAGATATGCAGGGGAAGAACGAACAAAGCCTTTTTCCAATTGCTCTTATGGATGTAGCTCCAAACACAACAATGCAAAATCTTGTTGTTGGAAAAAAAGTCGATGAAACCATAGAAAAAAATGACATCGTCAATAGAGATGACTTTTTAGACAGAAATCAATCAGAGATGGAAGAAATTTTAGAATTAAAAGGTCCAATTACAGTATCTACTACGCAAACACTCGCATTTACTCAAGGGCAAGAACCAAAACTACTACCTATAACGCTAAAGCGATACGACTTCACAAAGGACACTGGTGCCACTAAAAACAAAATAGCCATCCCCCCCTCACTTACTCTTGAAGTGCCTATTATCGGCCAAAATGAAGTAGCACGCTATCGCTTAACAGCGGTAACTGTTCATCAAGGCTCTACCATAAAAAGCGGCCACTTTTATACCTATGCCACAAAACCTGACGGCAACTGGGTAGAATACAATGACTCACGTGTGTCCGAAAAAACCAATAAAGATGCAATTGACGACATTTCACACAATGCCTACATCTACTACTATGAATATGTCAAAAATGTCCCATCAAAATCGATTGCCATAGGTAGAGAACAAGCCAGGGCTTAGGATTTTATAAGTAATAGCCCCCACACACGTACCTACAATATCACCCATGGCAAATGTCACACTTGGAGTGATCATGGCAATTAAAGCTGGCGTCATAAAGGTAACCACCATCGAAGCCCCTGATAATGGCGCCAGCACCACAAATGCATACTTCAAAAGCTCACCTACTGCCTCCATACCATAATTCACAAAGTAGGTTTTGGCAAAAAAACCTGCGGCAAAGCTAGCTGTAGCCACCGCAACGTCTCGCCATAGAGGAGGGGATTGGGAGCGTTTTTCACCCAATATGCTCGTTCTATATATATCTTGTATTAACTTCACCGACTGGCGTACTGCCACAAGCGTTAAATCCGCCAAAAACATAGTCACAGGGATGGCAGCCAGTGTGCCAAGCTGTATTCCAATCATCCCGCCTGCAAATTTGCCAAACTTTGGAATTGTAAATTCAGATACTGCTTGCTGCAGATTTGTACGTACCGTTGTAAGCCCATAATAAAGATAGGTGTTCTTAAACACAAAACTCGTACTAGCATTGACCAAAGTGTTAGCTACATAAGTGACTACCATAAGATTTACCCTTGTTATGACTCGTTCATAACACCCATAGATAAATACTTAATTAAGAAACAAGATCGAATTTGCTTTCGAAGTCTTGTTTTATAGACTCAATCACTTGTGATACTTCTTCTAGACTCGTAAATAGCGTTTCGATTTCTCTTTGTTTATCTTTAAGAGTTTTAGATAGCTCTACAATAGTGCTTGCGTGGTTTTTTTCTACGGCTTCCAAAAGCTTTTGGTTACTGACCTCTACTTCTTCTTCTAGCTTGATAATACGCAGTTCTAGCTGATCTGCTTTTGTTGTATGGGGTTTTAAGGCGCGTGAGCGTTCATTTACAAGCTCGGCTCTTTGGCGTTTTGAGTCTTTATTTGTCTGCTCTTTTTTAACGCTTTGCTTTTCTTCTTCATCCCAGCCGCCTTTTTCTATAAACTCTTCATAGGTGCCTAGGAACTGCTCTTGGATGCCATTTCTAAAGACAACAAGTTTTGTAGCAAGGCGCTCTAAGACAAGCTCACTGTGGCTCACAATAACAACCGCACCCTCAAACTCTTCTAGGGCATCCATGAAGGCTTCCATAGACTCTACGTCTAA
>JAJFUY010000170.1 GCA_021372185.1 Chlamydiales bacterium
TTCGCCTGTAATTTTTTTAGCAAATCCGTAAAATTTAAATTCCTCCACATTTTGGGGTATATATGAAGCCTGAGTACTGGGTCTCCTTTTTAGTCTATTTTAGCCTGCTTTTTGGCGTTGCCATGAGTGTGCGCAAAAAACATGCCACCACTAGCGACATTTTGCTTGGTGATAGAAAGCTTAACTTTTGGGTAACGGCCTTGTCGGCCCAAGCGAGCGATATGAGTAGCTGGCTTTTTATGGCCTTTCCTATGAGTATCTTTATTGGAGGGATGCCTCTTGCCTGGACAGCTTTATCACTTATCATTGGTATGTACTGCACGTGGACATTTGTTGCACCAAAGCTTCGTACTATTACAGAACAGTATAACTGCTACACCCTCTCCTCATACTTTGCAAAGCGCTATGGTGATCCTAAAAGCTATATCCGCGTATCTAGCGCCATCTTGCTCTTGCTCTTTATGATCTACTATCTAGCAAGTGGCCTTATTGCCATTGGCTTTTTATTTGGCTCGCTCTTTGAGATGAACTACATTGTGGGTATATCCATAGCTACTGCCGTAATGGTAGCCTACACCTTTATTGGGGGCTTTGTATCGGTAGCTTGGGCAGATCTATTCCAAGGTATCTTCTTACTTATCTCCATTATGATTGTGCCAATTTTGGCTATGTCTCATATTGGTGGCCTTCAAACCATTTCTGAAGTTGCGGCACAAAATCATATCTCTTTAGACCTTTTTTCTGGCAATGTGAGCTTTCGTGAAATTCTCATACCACTTCTTGGATGGGGTTTGGGCTATTTTGGTATGCCGCATATTTTGATTAAGTTTATGGGCATAAAAAATGCATCAGACCTCAAAAAGGCCCGTAACTTAGGTATCAGTTGGCAAATATTGGCGCTAGCATCAGCTGTTGCCGTTGGCCTTATTGCCATTGCCTTCTTTAAAGATGGTATCGATAATCCAGAACTCATCTTTGTAGAAATGGTAAAAGTGCTCTTTCATCCAGTTGCAGCTGGCATCGTGATGTGCGGTGTACTTGCAGCTACCATATCTACTATGGACTCGCAGCTACTAGTTGGCGCATCAAGCCTGACCGAAGATATCTACAAGCACCTTATTGCCCCAAGAATTTCAAGTAACCGCGAAGTGTTTGTGTTTCGTATGAGCGTACTTGTCATGTCTGGTATTGCCTTTTGGATAGCGCTAGGGCAAGATAAGACCATTATGGAGACTGTCTACTTTGCGTGGGCGGGTTTAGGCTCTACATTTGGGCCTCTCTTATTAGCCTCGCTTTATTCTAAGAGGACAAATTACTACGGCGCACTTGCCGGAATTTTATCTGGCGGCATAACGGCTATATTTTGGCCCTCAATAAACAAGTGGCTTGTAGCCGAAGGAATCATGGGACATGTACTTGCCATGATTGTGGCATTTCCACTTAGCCTATTTTTAATCTTTGTTGTTTCTTATCTTACGAAGGATAAGGACATTAGAAATTCTAAAAAAAGCTAGTAATTGCGCATAATCCGAAAACATGCTCTATCTAGCACTTAATTGATTTTGATATCGGGTTGGCAAAAAAGCAAAACCCTGTGTTAAGATCACCCTAACTAACCAATGGTTCACACTATGAAAAATCTTTTTGAATACGAAGTGGGGGGAAGAAAATTTGTCCTCGATGAGAAGAAAGCAAAAGATGCGTTTGAAGCCAAGCGCGTCATCCTAGGACGAAACAGCCCCGAATTTAACGTAATGCCGCTTAAGTATAAGTGGGCCTATGAAATCTACCGCGACATGGAAGCCAACCACTGGCTGCCGCAAGAAGTTCCCATGTATGATGACATCAAACAGTGGAGCGATGACCGCACACTTAACGACCGCGAAAGAAACATTATTCGTGTTGGTATTGGCTATTTTTGTTCTGCAGAAGGTATTGTGGGCGACTGTGCACAGACTATCATCCGCGAAAATTTAAGCGCACCAGAGCTTAAAATGGCCGTAGGCCGTCACGTACAAGAAGAAAACATCCACACCGAATCTCTTTTGTACATGATCTCCTCACTTCGCATTAACCCACACGAAGTATCGGCGCTATTTTTATCGATGCCATCTGTTATCCGCAAAAACGAAGTGATCTGCAAACACCTGCCAGAACTTCGCCGTGATCTAGATTTATCAATTACAGAAAACAAGCAGCTCTTTGCAAAAACTGTATTTGGTATCACCCAGATTATGGAAGGTACACAGTTCTTTGGTTTATTCTTGCCAATTTTGCACCTTGGCCGTAGTGGTAAGATGCCTGGCATGGGTCAGATGTTCCGCTACACCATGCGCGATGAGTCTAACCATATCGAACTTGGCCGCAAGATTTTCTTAGCGCTACTAG
Source organism: Chlamydiales bacterium (assembly GCA_021372185.1). Lineage (GTDB taxonomy): Bacteria > Chlamydiota > Chlamydiia > Chlamydiales > FEN-1388 > SZAS-7. The sequence goes on from JAJFUY010000170.1 coordinate 2,389, forward strand.
AAGAAAACCCAGATATCTTAACACCTGCCTTTAAGCAGCAGCTTATCGACTTTATGCGTGAAGGTGTTGATGCTGAAATTGCATTTGTTGATGACCTCCTCCCACAACCTATTGCCGGCTTATCACCAGAAGAAGTAAAGCGCTTTGTACGCTATAACGCCAACCGCCGCTTAATGGCTCTTGGCTGGGAACCAATTGACGATGGCAAAGGCAACTTTGTACTAGAAAACCCATTCCCATGGTCAGCTGAGATCATCTACCTCAAGAAGAATGAAAACTTCTTTGAGACTACAGTAACAGAGTATGGCAAGCTTTCAAACCTGCAAGAAGCTGGAAGCGAGCAGGAACTCTTTGAAGGTATAGAAGTTTAATTTTTCTGGAATAAAATAAAGTTATAGCAGGTTAATTTATGGCAATAGTAGCACCCACAGTACAAGACATACGCGTTTTTGTTGAAACGCCAAAATCTTTGAAACCCAAAATTGTTTGGGCTTCTCTTAAGAACAACCTTATCATCCCGACTCACCTGCCAAAAATTCAAACTTCAAAAGGCCTGGCAGAATGCCAACCTGAGAAGCTCTTGAATGCCATTGGTGCTGCAATCACAGATGAAAGACTTGCTCACGGCTTAGAAACTGCCGACGAAATTTTTGTTCCAGAAACAAAGTTCAAAGTAGTAAGCACCGTTAACCGCGTTCTCATTAAACTGGCACACCTCAAAAAGCAGATCGTAGGCTCTGAAGAAGTGCACGAAATTTGTGAAAACAGCCTGCTTGACGAAGGCGAAACACTTGCTGCCAAAGGGTACTTACTCTACCGCACACAAAAACAGCGCCGACACCAGACTGTAAAAAACTTAGAAGTTATCCGTCGTAACGGCAAAAAGGTAACATGGAACTCAGATAAGATCCTCAATGCTATCTACAAGGCATTTTTAGCTGAGATCATTGAAACTACTGGCGAGCCATCAGATGCCCAAAGCCAAGAAGCGCAAGAAAAGGCAAACCTTGTAGCGCATGCTATGATCCACGACATCACAGGTGCCGGCCGAGAAGTTGTACACATCGAAGAGATCCAAGACTTAGTAGAAAAGTACCTCTCAGAGATGGGCTACGACTCTATTGCCAAGCGCTTTGCTCTCTACCGCCTAGAGCGCGCGCGTCTTCGCCTTATTAAAGAATCTCAGGTTGATACAATCTTTGTCTTGCCAGAGCTTGTAACACCAAACTTGCTTGCCCGTATAGACTTTGCGCTAATGGACCTAGAGCTACCCATGAGCCGCCAAGAGCTTGCTCAAAAGCTTATCTACGGCATGGACGTAGGTCTTACAGCACAAGAAAAGATGAACACCATCTTGATGAATGCGCGTCAGCTCATGGAAATTGACACAAACTTTAGATTCTTCTGCGCCAGAATCTTGCTCACCTACATCTACGAAGAAGTTTTAGACTGGAAAGTAGAAGACGGCATCGGCAAGCTGAAAAAAGCCCACGAAAAAGGCTTTGAAAAGTATCTAAACCGTGGTATTGAAATTGGCCTATTAAGCCCAGAACTTAAGAAATTTAACTTAAAGTCTATCTGCCAAAAGATTAACCCAATGGCCGACTTGAAGTTTGACTTCTTAGGCATCATGACGCTCTATGACCGCTACTTGCTCCACGAGCGCGATGAGTGCCGTGACCCAAGCGTGCTTATTTTAGACCCTAAAAACAAACAGCGCATCGAAGCGCCACAGTTTTTATGGATGCGCGTGGCCATGGGCTTGTCATATAACGAAAAAGAAAAAGAAGAAGCGGCCGTTACCTTCTATACCACTTACACAAGCAAAAAGTTTTGCTCTGGTACGCCTACCCTCTTTAACTCAGGTACACAGCGTCCACAGCTTTCTTCATGCTATGGACTAACTGCCGGCGATGAGATTGGCGCCATAAAAATTGACGAAAAAGGCCGTAACTACCCTGTGGGTATTTTTGGAACCTTTATGAACTGCGCCTACCTCTCTAAGTTTGCAGGTGGCCTTGGTGTTGACTTTACCTCAGTTCGTGGTATGGGATCACACATTAAAGGGACAAATGGTGAAAGCCAAGGTATTGTGCCGTTCTTAAAGATCATGAACGACACAGTAGTTGCGGTAAACCAGGGCGGGAAGCGCCGCGGAGTAGTGTGCTGCTACCTAGAAAGCTGGCACAATGACATCGAAGAGTTTTTGGAGCTTCGTAAAAACACAGGTGATGACCGCCGACGTACGCATGATATGCATACTGCAAACTGGATTCCTGACCTCTTTATGATGCGCGCTATTAAAGGCCAAGACTGGACGCTCTTTAGAACAAGCGACGTACCAGAACTGCACGAGACTTTTGGTTCGAAGTTTAAAGAGCACTATGAACGCTATGAAAAGATGGCCGAAGAAGGCAAAATCTGGGGCCGTAAAACACGTGCTGGCGCTCTTTGGAAGAAGATGCTAAGCGCCTTGTTTGAAACAGGCCACCCATGGATTACCTTTAAAGACCCATGCAACATCCGCTCTCCTCAAGACCATGTGGGCGTGGTGCATAACTCAAACCTCTGCACTGAGATTGTGTTAAATGACTCAGATGATGAGCACTTTGTATGTAACCTAGGCTCTCTTAACCTTGCAACATTTGTAAAGCCTGATGGAACAATTGACAGAGAAGACCTTGCCAAGACCATCCAGATAGCTGTACGTATGCTTGACAACGTGATTGACATCAACTTCTACCCAACCATACCGGCAGAAACTGCCAATATGCGCCACCGCCCTATCGGCCTTGGCCTTATGGGCTGGCAAGATGCTCTGCACATGCTTCAAATTCCTTTTGAAAGTGAAAAGGCAACAGAGTTTGCTGATGAGATCATGGAATTTATTGCATGGAATGCCTATAACGCATCGGCGTTGCTTGCTAAAGAAAAAGGCGCTTATCAAACCTTTAAGGGCTCAAAATGGGATCGCGGCATGATGCCACTTGATACCCTTGATCTGCTCGAAAAAGAACGCGGAGTAGCAGTAGATGTAAACCGTAATAGCAAAATGCCATGGGATGAGCTCCGAGCACGTATTAAGCAATACGGCATGAGAAACTCAAACGTACTAGCTATTGCGCCAACGGCCACCATTTCTAACATCTTTGGCTGTTCTGCTTGTATTGAGCCAGATTATCGCCATATCTACAGTAAGTCTAACTTATCAGGAGAGTTTATTAGCGTAACTCCTCTCTTAGTACAGACTCTTAAGAAAATGGGCCTCTGGAATAAAGATCTACTTGAAGATCTAAAGTACCATAAAGGCGAGCTCGATGACATGACATCAATCCCAGAATCCGTAAAGGTACAGTTTAAGACGGCCTTTAAGATTGACCCAATGGCGCTTCTAAAGCAAGCAGCAGTACGTCAAAAGTGGATTGACCAGGCAATATCATTAAACCTCTTCTTAGATAGACCAGATGAAAAGATGCTCTCTCGCATCTACCTTCTAGGCTGGAAGATGGGTCTAAAGACCACCTACTACCTCAAAAACAAGTCTGTGACTGATATTGAGGACGCAAGCTTAGACATTAAGCGCAAAACCCAAGAAATGCAGCAAACAGTAAAGGCCTGCTCACTAGCAGACCCTAACTGCGAATCCTGCCAGTAATTTCCCTAAAATGGAGCGTGGTCCCCACGCTCCATTCTTTTTATTGCATAAAAGAAAGAACGTCGGTATTGCTTAAATTATCAATTAAAATTATAATTATGAGGCAATCATGAACAAGAATCTATCTAGCAATATCCTTTTAGCAGTATTTGCTGCAGCCATTATGACCCAGTCACCCATGATCTTTGCCGGCTCAAAGGCAGAAGACGTCCAAATCCAAGACATGAAAATGACCGAAAAGGAACTGGCCTTCCAGCACAAACTCACAGACCACGCCGTAGAGTCATTTATTCAAATGAACCACGCCCAGCGTGCAAAAGCTATGGAAATAGGCGCCGAAGGCTCCCTCACCCCCGATGCTGCCGTCATGATGGTAAAAAAAGACCAAAAGATCCCTAATTCTTAAATATAAAAAATGCTGCAAGGACAATAAAGATAAACCCAATAACATGGTTTATCTTTATTGGTTCATCTAGATAGTAATATGAGAAAAAGCAAAACACGACCAGCGTGATGATTTCCTGAATAGTCTTTAACTGCACAGTAGAAAATTCATAACTTCCAATTCTATTAGCAGGAACCATAAAGCAGTATTCAAAAAAAGCAATTCCCCAACTTATCAAAATCACGGCAAGTAAGGGTGAAGAGCGATACTTTAAATGCCCATACCAAGCAAAAGTCATAAAAATATTCGATATAGTCAACAAAAAAATCGTAAGCATTAATTCCCTCTAACACTGTTTTGGAAGGCGTTTACAAACTGCTACCATGCAGTCTTCTTTGGGCATTAAATCCCATGGCTCTTGAACATATCCTAGGTGCTTTGCAAAGCCAAGTGATTCATGTGTAGCCGGTATCCGAATCACCGCTCTTTTATGGCTTAGGACAAATTCTTCAGCAAGTTTGAGCATTATGCTGCCAAGGCCTTGACGCACATATGCAGGCTTAATGGCAATCCAGCGAAATGAAGCTTCATTATCTGGCAGCAGATCAATACGTATCACGCCAAAAACAACATCCGCTCCTACCCTTGTAAGTACGTGTGGAAAGTTAGTGCTTTGCTTTTCCTCTGGGTCATCATAATCATACACCCAATCAGGACAGTATCGATTATGAATCTGGGTGATGCGTATATTGTGATAGGCTTCCCAGTCACTAGCTGTTTTAAGAGGTCGAATTATATAATTCATATTCAAAAATGCTTCTCAATATATTTTATGGTTTGCACGAGCGTGAGGGGAGAATTTTTGAGTGACAGAAAACCAAAGCGCTCGTAAAAATTTTTCGCCTTTTCATGTTTTGCATCAATAATTACAACGCTTCCGCCAATTTGCCGAGATTGGTCTAAGCACTTTTTTAGAGCATGTATAAATAAGAGTGAGCCAAAACCTTTTGCCTGAAATCTTTTGTCTATAGCAAGACGGCATAGGCGAAATCCTGGAATGGGGTTGGGTCTTGGTCCAGAAAAATGTGTATCAGATAACAAATCGCGCTGCACTGATGCTGGACATAGTGTATAAAATCCGACAAGAGTCTCTTTTGTAGAATCTGCAAAACACAGTACAGTTACCCCAAAATGTCTTTTTTGAAAAAGCAGAGCAAAAGTAACTAAAAAGTGATTTAACTCAAGTTCTCCACAGTCAAAGTCAGCAGTGTTTACACCTTCATGAAGGAGCTCAAAGTGTGGAGTCGTCATCTAACATCACTTGATTGAAGTAACTAACAGCAGATTTTAAATTTTTATTCACACGAACAGGAGCTTCCATAATAGCCATAAACTCATTCCAGCTCTCAGTATCCAAAACGAGCGTATTTGAAAGGCTCTTTTCTGCGATATCTTTTTTAGCTATTTCTAGAAGTTTTTGACGCGCATAGGTTTGAGGCCTAAGACCTAGAAGAGAAGCTGCTGCCTCTATAAGCGCCTTATCAGCTGCCTGCATACGAAAATTCATATGAGAATCTAAATTATGTGGTTCGCGATGATATTCGGGCATACAACCCTCCTTTTTTTTTATTTTACCAAGAAAGTATTACATTGTCAACACAAATGTAAGACATTGTCTTACAACATGACTTCAGCTTGTGTAGAAATATTAATGGCTATACAGTGAAGATATGAAGACAACATATTTTATAGATGGCATGCACTGCCAGCAGTGTGTAGGCAAGGTTAAGGCGGCACTTGGACAGCTTCCAGGAGTTACTGCCCTCGTAGTTACTATTGGCAAAGCCGAAATTGAATCAACAGATGAGCTTTCTAGACAGAGCATAGAATCTGCGCTGTTAAAAGCTGGTGACTATAGGCTGGCAACAAAGACTTGGGCTATTAAAACCTACATTCCCCTCATAATAGCTTTTGGTTCTGTTGTCTTGTGGACACTCTTACGAAGATGGTGGCTTGGTTGGGAAATAGACGCTGCCATGTATGATTTTATGGGGGCGTTCTTTCTTATTTTTGGCGCATTGAAGGTTGTGAGTTGGTCTAGCTTTGCTCAAAATTTTCAGGGGTATGATCCATTAGCTGCAAAAAGCCCTTTTTATGCCTATATATATCCTGCACTTGAGATTTTTTTAGGAATTGCCTACCAATTTCGACTCCCCGGTCAGCCGTTATACGATATCCTCACTGTGGCAATTTTAGGCTGCACCACGTGGGGCGTTATACAAGCACTTTCAAGTAAACAAAAAATCAAGTGCGCATGCCTTGGCGGCTACTTCAATATCCCTATCACATGGTTTACTGTTTTTGAAAATGTGCTTATGATTGGCATGGCTATTATTTCAATATAAACATTTCACTATAACTCTTGATTTTTTCCCCTCTTGTAAACTCATGGTAGCTTTAGTATAGTGTAGGTAATTCAATAAGGTGCCGGCATTATGAAATCATTTTTATTAGCGATTGTTTTTACTTTTTTGAGCGTTTCTGGCTTTTGTACCAATGCCAAGGTGCTTGTTGTAATACCTGATGATTTTGTGCGTAATGCCCTTGTTATGCGGCTGCAGATGGATGGCTATGACAACGTACGTGGAACCAATGGCCAAACCGAAGAATTAGGAAAGCTTTTTACTGATTTTAGGCCTGATTATGTTGTTGTTGATGGTACAACTAAGAATCCGGCTGACAGCATGGTATTAGACACTCAAGTGATTCAGGCAGCCAATATTGCTAATGTTAAAAAAACCATCATGCTTACATCAAGTAGCATCTATCCTCTAGGATGTGCACTGCCATTTAAAGAGGACGTACTGCTTAATCACAAATGCCAATACCTTACAGACCCCTACCAAATTGGTAAAGTTACTGCCATTAAGCAGTGCCACGAGTTTAACGGCCTCAAGCGCCCACGCTTCATCATATGCCCTCACCCCTATTTGTGCGGCCCAAACGATTCAGGCTTTAGTCCAACCTCAACACACCCAGTAAAAAATATTGCAGCGCGCCTTGTAAAGGCAAAACACCAAAAAGAAACGTTTGCTGTTATTGCAAACGACGGCCGTGCTCGCTACGAAATTATGCATATAGACGACCTTACCTCTGCTGTTGTATTTTTGCTTACAGCCAACACAGAAGATGAAATAGTAAATATTGGCTATGGGCATGACATAAACATAAAGTCTTTAGCAGAATACGCAAAACAGCATTTACAGTTTGCAGGCTCTTTAATTTTTGACCCTACAAGCTTTGATGATGTCCCCCGCCAGATGCTTGACAACACTCGCCTCACCACTCTTGGATGGTATCCAACAGTAAATGCGCAAGATATTATCAAAGATACAGTTTTATGGCTTGAAACAAAGCAACAAGGCGCCTATAGTTCGACAGAAGTAACCCCTTGTATTCTGCCTTAAGAGGATGTGTTATGTGTACTGCTGCAAATATGTATGACCGTGCAATTGGATGTGTTCGCACCGTCCAAACAGTGTATATCTCCCCCGCCATAAAGCAACTGAGGGACCGCATTTCTCGTATTGCTCAAGGCGTAATCCATGGCATACAAGTAATTGATGATTTTGTTGATTACCAGCGATTACGGCTTGCGCTTCGCATTAAAAGCGCTTTAAGCTCTTTTGTAGCGCGATTTGTGCTCTACTCAATTAATGAATTATCTGGCAAAGATCAAAAAGCGCAAGCTGAGAGCCAACTGGCGGCTATTAGGCAAACTGGGTCTTGCGCTGAAGAATATCTTTTTAAAGCATCTGATAGCGTTACACTCTCTTGTGTTCAGCTCATACACCCCAAAGAAATAAACCCACAGTCTCATACGATTATCTACTTTCCGACAAACTTTGAGATATGGCAGGCATCTTTACCTAAACTAAAGCACCTTCAAGACAACACTGCAGCCAATGTGCATGCGCTTAACTGGCGTAAAACTGGTGGAAGTACTAGCTTTCCAGAAGTTCAACAGACACTTATTAGCGATGGCGTTGCCTATGTACGAGAGCTTATGAAGCAAGGCATACCACCTGCAAATATTGTATTGTATGGAGATGATATAGGTGCGGCAGTAGCTGCAACAGTGGCAGCAGAACTTGTCAACGATGATATACAAGTAGATTTAGTATCACTTAGAGGCTATAGATCACTTACTGCATTAATCAGGCATACAATGCCAGCTTGTGCTAACGTTATTGCCCGCATAGCCGCGTGTATGAACTGGGAGCTGAATGTTGAGGCAGTCTTGCCAAAGCTTACAGGCCGCATTATATGCATGTATCACGAGCATGACCCTATAGTGCCGTTACCAATTTCTCTAAAAACTGCCATTACAGAAGCGCAAGCTAAAGGCAGTCTCAACGCTCATTCTGTGCAGTTTATTAAAATGAATGAAAATGCCTTCACAAATGAATTTCCGCAATTTGCAGAAGATACCGACATCACCCCACACAACCGCAACCTGGCTACCATAGAACAACAATGGCTCTACGCTCTAATAAAAAAGTTATGGATACAAAAAGTTTAAAGAGGCCCCTATGCCAAAAGCAGAACACATTGTTAGCGATTCACAAGCATCCGAAGTAGACGTAATTGGCTCACACGCGGCTCTATTGTCTATTACAGAAGTAGGCTTAGGAAGTGTCCTCCACTCGATGCATCTGCCATTTTCTGGGCACTTTTTGTCGCTCAATCAAGTTTTTTTACTGTCTCGTGCATCATATATGGCAAAAGAAAATGGTTCTCGCTTTCTCCCAGGCTCTATTTCATTTGTAGCGGCAGCCTTAAAGAGTTTGTCTCCTGCTGGAAAAAAACTCACTCCTATGCTGGGTATTAGCACGCAAGGGTTGTTGTTTAATGTAGGAATCTTTCTTTTTGGCCACAACACTCTTGGCCGCATAACAGGCGCGGCCCTTGCATCAGTTTGGGGCTTTTTACAGCCACTTCTTATCTACTACTGTGTATGCGGAGAGCTCATTTTGCAGGCGGTACAAGGTGTAGAAGAGTTTAAAAGAACCTGGATTCCTTTTGATTTGCCATCAATTTGGTCTGTTATCATTGCCTTAGTGAGCCTAAAGGCCATTTTAGCTATCACTACAGCTCTTTTAGCGCCAAGGGTGTCAAATCAGTTTATGGCACACTATACAAGCCGCCTTACAAAAGCCTCTCTTAAGAAAAAACCAAATAAACAGGTGCCAGTGGGCGTTGGTCGAGTCAAAAAAATAGCCTTCTTAGCAATCAAAGACCTCTGTGTCTGGCCCTTCATTGCCTGCGTAACACTTGGCAGCATAAGCTTTTGGTTTATCGATGGCGGCCTAAGTACTCGCGTTGTCATCAACATCCTCCGCCCCATTGCCGTTGGCTTTTTGATCTTCTTTGCCATGCGCCTGCTCCCCATGGAAAAAGTAGCCACCTGGCTAGAAAACAAACACCAAGGGCTCGGCAAATCCTTCCGCATCGCCCTCTGCAAAGTCCAAAATTTGTGAAATTTGTTAAGCCTTAGAGATAATTACATAAGTACCAAATCATGTTTGTCTCTTGTTTTAGAGCCCTTCAGGGCGGCTGTACGAAGCCCACCGTGACCGCAGGGAACGGTGGGTAAGAGATATGTTAAGAAATTGAGCCCGGTTTAGGGCGATTGAATCACGTGATTCAATCGCCCTAAACCGGGCTCAGGTGATTTTTCTGCCTGTTCCCACCGTTCCCGTGGGTCACGATGGCTTCGTTCAATCGTCCTGGCGGACTCTAAAACACTATAAAAGTTTTGGGGTCGCTATTCACTGGTCGAAATGTTGGTTTTATTGTAGAGTTTCCCGATTAATGTGGAGCTCTTCTATGAAATTCATTCGTGCAATTATTTTGTTATTAATAGTTCCTAGTTTAGTATTTGCAAATGATTTTGATGAGCTGGTTGAAGATCATATAAGAGCTCACCACAAGTTTAAAGAAAGCAACAAGCTTATTATTAAACTAAAACAAGCTAATCCTGACAATAAAGATGAGTATCTTAAACTCATTCATCACTGCTTAGATTCATTTAATAAGACTTTTAAATTCTATAAAAGTGCGAGTAAAGAGCTTTCGCGAGCAATAGAAGATAACCACGACTATGATGATAGAGATTTTAATGAG
>JAJFUY010000181.1 GCA_021372185.1 Chlamydiales bacterium
CCTACTTGATTACTAAAATCAAGAGAGGCTACCGCTTGGCGTATTGCAGTAGCAGATTCTTTCGTTTTTGGTAGATTTAGAGCCACATTTAGCTGATCTGCTAGTTCTTGTGGGTTTTTCAAGTCTGTAAACACAGAACCAAGCTCAGGTGTTGTGATCACTTCACTCCCCCCATTAGCAGATGAGGATATCACCCGCAGCCCCATGGCAAGCGCCTCTACTGTTACGTTAGCAAAAGGGTCATATAGTGAGGGGATGACAAGGGCATCAGCGGCAGTATAATAGGGCTTCATCTCGGTTGTTTGGCCAATAAACTTTACTTGGGTTTCAAGGCCTAAGGCTTCAGCTTGCTGCTTAAAAGGCTCAGGCTCTCGCTCTTTACCAATCACGGTAAGCTGGAATGATTTTTTGGGCAGCTGGGCAAGGGCATCAAGTAAGAGATGCAGGCCCTTTCTGCCATATTCATTACCCACAAACAAAAACTGAAACACATTTGGGTCAAGCCCGAGAGATTTTATGACCTTGTCACGAATTGCCAAGCCCTCATCAAATGATTTTTGGAGGTCATACCACTCTACTCCATTGTGTACCACTACAATTTTTTGGGGATCCACTTGGGGATAGTAGGTTTTAATTTCTCGTTCTACCATATGTGAATTTACAAAAAGCTTTTGTAGACAGTCAGAGGTAAACGTGCGCTTTTCCATATCAAGGATAAGGCGATGCAATGGGTTGAAAGAAAAGCTCATGGCTTTCAGCCATGAATCTGTTAGCCTGCGCCTATCCAAATAGGCCGCATGGCAGCCATTTCCGGCCCTATAATGTGTCTGCGGGCACAAATGCCGCTCCATGCCAAACACCATGTCAGGTGCATGCGCCTGGATATAGCGTTTACACTGCGTATCAAAGCGTATAAGTTGAACAAGTGAGAGGGATGTTTTATTGCCTACAGACACTATCTTTACAGGCATAGTTGGCAAAGCGCCCTCTTCATAATCAGAGGTAACGATAGTCACATCATGGCCCGCATGAGCAAACCCATTTGCCAGGCGCAAGGTATATTTTTCGAGCCCACCGCGTTTTGTGATGTTACTTTTTAAAAAGACAATCTTCAAAACTTATTCGAATCCTTTTACCACGATGCCATTATGGGACAAATAGGCTTTAACCTTAAACGGTGTATTTTTTGAAGAGAGTAGCTCAAAGCGCTGCATATACTCTCTAAAGCGTATTCGTAAGGCCTGTTCACGCTGAGCTTGTTGAGATCCTATCATTTCTTTAGTCACTGCTAAAAGCTCACGGACGTATATTTCTTCTAATGCCGGAGGCGCCACAAACTCAACTGATACCTGCAGAGCATCATTTGGGTCTTTTTGTGAAGCAATAATAATCACTTCAATATTATCGCGCACCACATCCAAGAAAAATCGGCTTACATCATCTACAAATAATGGCTCTGTGATTGATAAAAGATCTTCTTTTTCGAGTATTCCTGGGCTTGGCAATAGTGGATGAGTAAGAGGATTAATCGTATTTGCCGTTGCAAGAGGATAAAACACGCGTATAGGCACTGCACGATCGAGCGCTAACAAGTCTTTTCTCAAAAAATCTATATGTAAATTTTTAGCTTCCGGGCCGTTAATATCCTGCTTCATATCATGCAAAAAGGGAATCTGCACCCGTTTCCAAGAATCAGGCACGCTAAAGCTTACTTCATCACCTTGCATAGACTGCTTACTAGCTAAGCTATTGAGCTCTTCAAGCGATATATCGCTTAAATCAAAGGTGAGCTCTAAGCCTTTTGCCTGAAGGGCTTTTACATCCTCTTCTGGGCCACTTACAATCTGCGTCAGCCTTTGGGGCCAGATATCTAAAAACTGATAGCCTTCTGGTGGCTCGCCCCTTGGATGCGTGATGTAAATAGGAATTTTATCGGTAAGTAAGCGGCTTAAACGAAGCACAAATTCACTTTGTGAAAGGTGTGTCACGCTATGAAGCAGGTCAATATCCGGGTTTAGACTTACTAGGTTTTTTTTGGCAACTTGCACAATCCATTCATCAGGCTTAAGTGACGCATCAATCACCACCTCAAAATCACCCGGTTCAATACGCTCTATAACATCTTTATTACCGGTAAGCGTAAGGGCAAGTTTGCGATCTAAAATGCCGTTTGGCATAAGGCCACGAATAGTTTTTTCTGCTGCCAGATTTACAACTCGTATAGGGACGTGTGTAAAGGTACGTGTTGCTGTAATTGAGTTATGCACCAAAAACCAGATGCAAACACCAGAGATGATGGCAATAATCTTTCGCTGAAAATTATCTACAAAAATCTTTCTTAAGAATCTTTCCATGACCTCAACCATTCGTTTAAGGATAGTTTGGCCGCACTTTCAGATTTGGGCGGATTAAATATGCTGCGTAAAATGCCTTTAAAGCGATCCATCTTTACGCCACGAGTCATTATACCCTCGCGAGCAATACTCACCTTGCCAGTTTCTTCTGATACAACAATACTTAAACCATCTGTTAGCTGGGTAATACCAAGAGCGGCTCTATGACGAGTACCCATAGAGCGTGAAATTTGTGAGCTATCATCAGCTAGCGGCAAGATAACAGCGGCAGCTAGTATTGTGGTTCCACGTATAAGCACAGCACCATCGTGAAGTGGCGAACTTGCTGTAAAAATAGACTCTAAAAGCTCAGATGAAAAGTGGCTATTTAAAATAACGGCACGGGAGGCAAATTCATCGAGTGAATCTTGGTTTTCGAGTAAAATAAGAGCACCTATTCTCCTCTCTGATAGCCTGTAGACTGTGTTTGTTAAGCTATCTAAGAATCGGTCAAACTCGCTTAGCTCTTCATATTTTTTGCCTTTAACACTAAGCTTTGATAGCGCCAAACGAAGTTCTGGCTGAAAGATAATCAGCATAGCAATTATTGCCACGTTGACAAAGCTATGCATAAGGCTTTGAAGTACCGGAAAGTGCAACCAGCTAGCAAATAAAAAGAGCGCTAAAAAGACAATCACGCCCAAGACTAGGTCCATGGCACGTGTATTCCAGAAAAATGAGAGCAGGTAGTAAATTACCGCAGCAATGAGGGATATCTCAACTGCTGGCACAAGATAGGGCACAAGCAATTGAAAAGTCTGCATAATTCCTCGGAAATTCAAAACACAAAATTGTATCGTTTTTTTAGTTTAGTTGCCACCTAAAAACGATTACATATCATATCAGGATATCCCACTATTTTTTCGTAGCAAAGCATCAGATGCTCAACACCTTGCATAGCTCTATGCGGCTTTGATTATTTGGCAAGATG
>JAJFUY010000186.1 GCA_021372185.1 Chlamydiales bacterium
TTTGATCTTCCACTGAGCTCATCCTCCAAGCCATATATACCTCAAATTAATGAAATATATTATATCATAAAGTGTAAGCTATGTGGGTGTGCTAAAGTGTAAACCATGTCTATTGGTTGGACCGTGATTCAATCGCCCTCAGCCGGGCTCTCATGCTTTTCTACCTCTTCCCACCGTTCTCTGCGGTCACGGTGGGCTTCGTACAGTCGCCCTGAAGGGCTCTAATGCAAAATCCAGTGGAAAAGTCCCGTGCAGGCACGGGCTCTTTTTGTTAGCGAAGCTGAGATGAGATGTCTATGGCTTTGGTTTGGCCTGTTACGTTGAGCTTTTTTAGGGCTTTGGCGTTTGGGTCAAATTTTGACAGATCGATCATGCGGATAGTTTGATCGTTATAGGTTCTGAAGAAGAACTTGAGTGAGCCAGGATCTCGTACACAGGTCATTTGTGTGTAGTCTGAATGCACAACTCCATCCACTTTTGCTTTAGCCGACCCTACAGGAATGTCAAACTGATTGAGGATATGAAAGAGCTGAAATACGCCCTCTTCAGCATCTACAGGAGCCTCAGCAGTTGCTGAAAAGATGGTAGCACGTACAAAGCGTGATGGGGGAGTAAAATCTCCTGGCATGCCTACCATACCTGATCCTTGACCAAACTGAGAGAACTCAATACCATTCAACATTACAGGCTTTGCATTAAACGGTGTTAAGTTAATGTAATTACGTAAATTTTCCATGTGCCACTCAAACTGTGGAGAGTTTGTAAAAGTGCCTACTGGATTATCGTGCGTGACAAGTTTGCCATCTACTGGCTCAATCACTAACGCTTTACCACTTTTATCATAGACTATGTAGTGAAATGGTGCTGGCACGGGGCCCCAGTTTTTATTTACTGTTGGGGCAATCACAACAGTATCAAGAGCTGCTTTTACTTCATCAATTGTGGCAAATTGGGTAACTATCCAGTTAGGAAATTCTATGGGTGATAAAGCTTTGGACTGATTATCAGACGTTATGGTTGCATAGCCTGCAAATGTTGGAAAATAGAAGGTACCAACAGAAAGACCCTTTTCATTCATCCCATCCATAATAGCCGGATCATCAAACGCAATAGCTCCAACTGTTGCATACTTTGCAGTATACTGAAGGCCTTTTCCGCCTGGTGTTGTGCCAGTAAATGCATACCCACGCGGTATCACAACAGCTGTGATATCAACTACCTCGCCAAACTCCAGAGTTCGGCCATGAATAACCGACCCATCTTTGGCAGTCAATTTCATGCCTGTACAGGCAGAGATGTCATGTGTAGCAAAAACACTAAAGATGGCTAGAGATAAAACTAATTTTTTCATACGCGTCCTATAGTTTCAATTTTTTCTGAACATAGTCCACCGTACATTTTTAAACCAGCTACTTTCTACGAAAAAGACTATATTGAGCGCAGCTTATGCAAGTCACTCCAGACAGCTGCGCTCTTAACAATCCCTTTTAAAATTGGTCCGCTATTGTGTTAGAAAACGGGTTGGAGATCTTGTTTAGACCAGAGGTTGGTGTCGATTAATAGGCCTGAGGTGTTGCCCGCAAAGCGGGTTGAGTAGCGGACTGCTTGCTTTATATCGAGGGCGCTCATGACGCTGTAGGCTAGGATGAGGTCTGAGACTATGAATTGAGCCTCTTCCATATCGAGTTCTTCATCACTTTTATCGAGGTTGTCAAAGAGGCATTCTTTGATAAATTCTCGCGTGTAGGTGGCACCTATTGGAATAAGTTTGGGGTGTGCGCCTATACTTACAATAACAAGATCTTCTCGGTTGAGTTTAGCTAAAAGGGTTTTAGGACAGTCTTTTAACTGGCTTTTGATGTAGTCTATTGTGGCAAGCGCTTCTTTTTTAGAAATTGGGTTGGGAGAGGCTGTCTGGCTAAAATCGCGTCCTTGCAAAACCTCAACGATATAATGCTGTACAGGGGTTCTACCAAAACGGCCTAAAAACATTTCATCATGTGCAGTGATTTGAAAGCTACCTGCACCACTATCCCAAGAAATTATCGTATGAGATTCAAGCTCACTTAAGCTCATAGCATTATAAAAGCCATACATAGCCTCTTCTTGGTGGGTGGCTATCTCTATGTCAATGCCAACTTCAGCTCTGATGCGTTCTATAAGTACTTGAGCATTTTTACTGCAGCGAAAGGCTTCCGTGGCAATACCACGATATTTTGTAGGCTCAAAAGGCCCTGCCATATCTTTAAGTATGATAAGCTGAGTAATTGCCTCATCCATAATCTTAGTGCTAAAGGTGCTGTCAGCGCTTGTCTGCACATCTTTTGCAAAATTTACATGCGCATAGTGGCTAAGATGAACCTGGACAATTTTTTTATTTTCAGAGTCAACTTTTGCAACCTGCAGGCGTATACATCCTGAGCCTAATTCAAATACTGCGCGTGTTTCTATCATGTTATTGTAAATCATGGTGGTTACTCGCTGGGGACACATCAGTATAAAACACCTTATGAAGTGTTAATCCATGCGCTGGGGCCGTGATGGCACCATCACTTCGTTCTCCATCTGCTAAAATCTGTGCTAAGTGCCCTGGAGAAATTTTACCTTGGCCAATGTAGACCAGTGTACCAACTATGTTACGGCACATTTTATAAAGAAAATTATTACCTGTAACTCGTATTTCTAAGACATGAGGTGCTACATCATGAAAGTCAATACTTATAATGCTCCGCACGGTGTCATTATAGTCATTACCCTTTCGGCGGTTACGAAAGGCCACAAAATCATGCTCGCCAAGAAGTATATGGGCTCCAGTGAGCATTTTCTCGCGGTCTAGGTGTTCTGGTACATGCCAGTGAGTAAATCGTAGAGCCGGTAACATAACAGGCCCGGTATAGAGGCGATAGACATACTGCTTGGCCTTTGACGAGAGTGTGGCATGAAAATCTGGCTCGGCAAGTGTCACTGCCAGCACTCTAATATCTTCTGGCAATAAACTGTTAAGGCTTATCTGCAACTTGTGCAAATCAACAGCCTCTTTTTGGGTGGTAAAGTTTACAATTTGCCCCTCGGCATGCACGCCGCGGTCAGTTCTACTTGCAGCCTGAACATGCACAGGATGCTGTAACACCTGCGCCAGCGTCTCTTGCAA
>JAJFUY010000187.1 GCA_021372185.1 Chlamydiales bacterium
TTTGATCTTCCACTGAGCTCATCCTCCAAGCCATATATACCTCAAATTAATGAAATATATTATATCATAAAGTGTAAGCTATGTGGGTGTGCTAAAGTGTAAACCATGTCTATTGGTTGGACCGTGATTCAATCGCCCTCAACCGGGCTCTGATGCTTTTTTACTTTTTCCCACCGTTCCCTTCGGTCACGGTGGGCTTCGTTCAGTCGCCCTGGCGGGCTCTAAAAAAACATGCTCATCTGATTTTGACTGTTCATTTTTCACAGGCTGGAAAGGTCGACCTATCTTGAGTTTTTTTACAACTAGGCGTAGTCGATTTGTTGTGGGGGTTGGGGGTTTCGGTAGTCGTGAAGGATTTTGTCGTAGAGGGTGGTTCCTATGTCGTTGAGGACGTCTCTGATTTGTAATTCCATTTCTTGGTTATTGTACTGAGTGCCACGAACGTATCTGAGTAGTCTTTCTTTAAAGCCTAGATTGTCATCAGGCATTTTTTTTACAAGGTCAACTGTGCCTAGTTGCGTTGGGCGAGTGTTGAGCCATGACACACCTGCTTCTATGATTTTCTTTTCTGTTTCGCAGTTTAGGTTAGCAAGCAACTCTTTAAGGATTGGGCCTAAGTCTTTGTGGTTTATGGCTTGGGGAATAACGGTTCCTAAAAGACCTGTTTTATCGGGTGTGAGTAGAGTGAGCAATTTTGGGTAGAGTGGTCGTAGATCTCTTTTTACTTCAACTGGTGGCGGCAGCGCTTCAGCTAATTTTTTAGCTTTGCGGGTTGTTGTTGTAGGGGTTGTAACTTTATTCACTGATTTTTCAGCTAATGGGCCATCTTTAATTTTTTTTGCAGGTTTTGCTGTGATATCTTGGCCAAAGGCTTGAGGTGTGTAGTTTTCGTTGTTTCCAATTTTTGCCATCTGATTTAGCTCCTAACAATGGTATAGTTGTTTTTGTCGGCGTGTAGACTATTGCGGCAATTTATCACCACAAAAAACGTTATTTTTTTTGGTTAATAATCGTACCTATCTAATTGTCAATAGCTTATGTTTTGTTTTGTTGAAATGACCATTTTAAGTGGTTGTAAGTTAACACCCTAGAATTCAGCTCCCTCTTGAAAGCTCTAGTTTTACCATTAATAACATTATAATTTAACATAATATCAAAAATGGATATTTTAATTACTTTAAGCTAATTAAATTAATTTGTTGTATAATTAAGGTGAGTATGGATAATGAGGTTTGGAAGGATGAGGCATAATCATCAGTCCAACCGGCTTAATCGCCGAGGAGGTTTGCTATGCATATGAAGAAGATTTTAGAGAGAATTGCTTACCTCGAGTTTGAAAATGATCAACTCTCAAGTGAGCTTCACTATGTAGATAAGCTTTTACGAGCTGTAGGCTTTACAGATGGCCTTTCCACTGTAAAAATGGCAGCAAAAGAACTCTTTGAAGAGGAAAGTAAAAATCCATCTACTAAGGAAGAAAAGCTTCCATTTGAATAGACGAGCATTTTAGGGGCGACTAATCGATTAAATCATGTAAATCATTGATTGTAAGGTTAGTAGCCCCGTTTTCATTCAGTAGCGCTTCAGATAATTCTTGTTTACTCTCCTGTAGAGCCAGTATTTTCTCTTCAATTGACCCTGAAACATAGTAACGTTTACTAAACACCGTTCCTGTCCGTCCAATTCTATGGGCGCGGTCTATGGCTTGGGCTTCTTGTGCCTTATTCCACCACGGGTCATAGAGTAAAACATAGTCAGCAGCTGTGAGGTTTAGCCCCACGCCGCCTGCTTTTAAACTAATGAGAAAGAGCTGGTAATTGCGGTCATTTTGAAAAGTGTCTACAAGCTGTTGCCTATTTTGGGTTTGGCCTTCTAAGAGAAGGTGCTGCCAGCCTTTTGTTTTGGCCTCTGCAGCAAACAGATGCAAAATAGAGGTAAATTGGCTAAAGAGT
The DNA here is from genome assembly GCA_021372185.1 of Chlamydiales bacterium. GTDB lineage: Bacteria > Chlamydiota > Chlamydiia > Chlamydiales > FEN-1388 > SZAS-7. The sequence continues at coordinate 1,953 of JAJFUY010000187.1, forward strand.
ACCACTTTTTTGCCTTCTTTGATGAGGGTTTCAATATCATCAACTACAAGGTCAAATTTGGCTGAATTGACAGCTTGCGGGGCGAGTTTTTCAACCAATTGAGGCACAAGTGTAGGGTGGCAGGCAATTTGGCGCAGACGTAATAGCGCCTCAAAGATTTCCATGCGATGGGCCTTAAGACCGTCTACGGCAACTTTTTTAAGAAGGCCGCCTTTTAAGTGAAGCATAAAGCTGTCATAGAGCTGTTGCTGTTCATCATTCATGGTAACCCAGACTACTTCATCAATCTTTTCTGGTAGGTCGCGTGCTACTTCACTTTTTTTACGGCGTAAGAAAAATGGAGCAATTTTTTTGCGCAATTGCGCGATTGTGAGCTCGTTATGTATTAGTCCAGGCTCTAAAAATTCAAAATGGCACAAAAGCTCTGAGAGGGCATTTTCAATAGGTGTACCAGTAAGAGAAAGCCTAAAGCGGCCCTGCAGCTGAAAAATGCATTTTGCTGTAAGTGTGGAGCTGTTCTTTATGGCTTGGGCCTCATCCAATACAATACACTCAAAATCATACTTAGCAAATATCGTTATATCGCTTCGTATAGTGCCGTAGGAGGTGATGATAATATCATACGCACCTAGTGCAATATTTTGTCGTTGAGGGCCGTGGTAAATGACATGACTTTTTGAGGGTAAAAACTGTTCAATTTCTCGCTTCCAGTTATCTAAAAGCGAGGTTGGTACTACAATTAGTGTCTGATTTTGAGTGCGTGATAAAAAGGCCAGTACCTGCACAGTCTTGCCAAGGCCCATTTCATCTGCAAGCAGGCCATTTAGGCCACTTTCATATAGCGCTACAAGCCAATTAACGCCCTGTTGCTGATAGGGTCTTAATGTGCCTTGAAATGTCGTTGTAGGCAGTCTTTCTTGCAATTCATGTGCATTAAAAGCAGAAGCTAATCTTTTGCCTAATGTCTCATCGCTATAGGTAATGTTGGCAAGAGTGCTTATTTGAGTAATAGCACTTTTTGGAAGCTGTAATTTACCGGATACAATTTCAACCTGTTGTAACAGCTCACGAGCCTCTTTAAAGCTATCAAAAGATAAAAGGCCAGTTTGGCCGTTAGGTAGAGGCATTAAGCGGGCATGAAGATTCTTTGTAACTTCTTCTAATGGGATATCAGTAGAATCAAATACAAAAGTGCCTTTAAGGGTAAAGCCATCTAGCTCTAGATGGCAATTGCTGATTGCTTTTACTGGCTGCTTTTTAGCATCAAGCACCTGCCAGCCAGCTTGTAAAAGGGTATGTATGGCTGTAAGTGACTTGTCAGTTGGGCAGTAGTAATTTGAGGCGCCCAGATCTTTTTTAATAAAGCCTGCTTTTAGCAATGCCGGTTCATGTTGGAGGTTTTCTAGCTTGGCAAAAGAACAGGTATTGTCAACAAGCTGCAAGGTGGGTCGCAATTCAATAAAGGCCGCCTCTTCAGAGCCAAGTTCTATCAAGCTTGTAGGGTCTACCTCTTTTTGAAAGGCTTTATAATCTAGTTTTGTAAAGGTTTTGGGCCCTTCCAAAAAGGGTACAAGCTCTTGCCAGGCTACGTTTGGGTCGGTAAATGAAAGTTGTGAGTCATGAATAACTATATGTGGCGAGCCCTGGCAGATGAGGCTGTATTCTGATAGCTCTCGGTTATGTAATAGGGCGTGTACTAAGTACTTTTCGCCTGTTTGTTCAACCAAATATTCAAGGGTAAATTTAGAAAAAAAATCGCCCACAATTCTTTTTTTATTAAAGAAAAGTTTTTGAGTGAGACTGAGCTTTTGTAGAAGCGTATAAGAGTGCAACGGCCGCAGGCGAAAGTAGGGAAATTGAAGGTTATCACCCAGGCGTACATGTTTAGCTTCACGCTTTTGCCACTCAATTTCATCATCCATCAAAAGACGCAATAAGCCTGGGTCGGCAAGTTGTTTGTTTGAAATTGTAATTACTATAGTGCGAAAGCGTAGCGAGAGTGCAGGATCAATATTGTAGTTAAGAGTGTTTTCCATAATAATAGTGTACCATGAGAGGAACAAAATGACAAATAAGCGACTATGGCAGCAGGCATCTAGCTGGGATGAGGCTGAAAAGATTTGGGATGAAGGGGCAAAAGAGCAAGAGAAGGTAAATCCCTTAAAAGTGCTAAAAACCCTCCCTAATATGCCTGGGATCACAGCTGACACTGCTAAAAACTTAAAGTGGAAAAGCCTGAAGTGGATGATCCAAAAAGATGAAAACTTTAAGGTAATGCGCCATATTTTAAAATCGCCCTTTAGTCATTTTGGCCGCTATGTACAGTCACTTTGGCAAAAAAAGCCCTTCTTAAGAGATGATGATTTTTTTCTGTACGGCATCAAAAATGTTGATGAGTTTAAACAGCTTTTAGATAAGCCCGATTCTTTACTAGTGGTAGGCTTTTCTTACTGTGAAAAGCCTCATGAGTGCCCATCGGGTCGTTTTAATGATGGCTGTATTCATGATCCAGAAAATCCAGTTTGTCGCCAGTGCTTTATTGGTAAATGCATGAACGCGCTTCCGGAGGAGCGTACAGTTCCTGTTATCATTCCTACCATTCACCACATTGCTAATAAAATATTTGAAGTCATTGAGGCAAATCCTAAAAAGAAGGTAATTTTTATGATTACAGCTTGTGAAATGACCCTTCAGATGTTTGGTGACTGGGGTAATATGTCAGGCATTAAGGGGATTGGCGTTCGTCTTGACGGTCGTATCTGCAATACCATGCGTGCATTTGAGCTTTCAGAAACAGGCATCAAACCGGGCCTTACTGTTGTTGTAGAAAGTACTCAAACGAGAATGTTAGAGCTTCTTAAACATTGGCGTAATCAAAGCTAGTTGATTTTATTTACAAAAGTGTTCATACAGAGGTTTTTTGGGAAAAATCGTGTATGGATCTTCATCTTCAAGGCAAAAAAGCCCTAATCACAGGCAGCAACAAAGGCATTGGCGAAGCTATTGCTAAAGAATTAGCTAAAGAAGGCGTCCATGTTGTTATCCACGGCAGAAACCAGCAAGAAATTGACCGCGTAGTAAAAGAAATTACCGCATCAGGTCATAAAGCATTTGGTGTACGAGGCGATCTTACAATTGACGAAGAAGCAAATCGTGTGGCGCATGAGGCTATAAGTGCCTTTAATGGTATAGATATTCTTATCAACAATGCCGGGGCCTTTCCGGTGCGTGATTGGACCAACACACGGCCAAGTGACTGGACAACAAGCTTTAACACAAATGTAGTATCTATGGTGCGCATGATTAATGGCATTCTGCCCCAGATGAGAAAAACCGGCTGGGGAAGAATCATCCAGATTGCCAGTATTGCAGGCTCAAGCCCAAGTCCTGCTAATCCCGATTATGCCGCTTCAAAAGCCGCTAACATTAACATGAGCGTAAGTTTAGCTAAGGAACTTGCTGGCAGCGGCATCACGGTTAACACAGTCTCTCCCGGCCCCATTGTCACGCCCGGCGTAAAAGAAACCTTCATGCAAATAGCCCAAGAGCGCAAGTGGAACCAAGAATGGAAAGAAGTTGAACGTCGAGCTGCCAAGGAAGTTCTCCCCAACCTTGTAGGCCGCTTTGGTAAACCAGAAGAAGTTGCAGCAATCGTAGCCTTCCTCTGCTCTCCCCGTGCAGACTACATTATGGGTGCTAACTACCGTGTGGATGGCGGGCGGTCTGGCGTAATTTAACCTTATCTGCCCAATGTTTTCCCTTGCCCTATTTTGTATTTGTATTCCCGCGTTTTTTGCATGAGAAAGGGAAAAAGGGAAAAAGACAAAAATCGGGCAAGGGCAAGAGCAAGTTTAGAACACAGGAACGATAGCGCCCTTATATTTCTCCTGAATATGCTGCCGCATTTTTTCTGAGGTGATGGCTTTTTTGAGAGCCTGTAGTTCTGGACGATTTTCATTGCCTGTGTGCACGGCGATTACGTTTACAAAATGAGAGGTGCTATCTTCAAGTACCAAAGCATCAGTTGCAGGCTTTAAATCTGCCTGTAGGGCAAAGTTAGCGTTGATAATACTGGCATCTACATCTTGGAGCGTGCGAGGGAGCATGCTTGCGTCCATCTCCACAAATGTGATGTGTTTGGGGTTGCTGGTGATGTTAATGATGGTTGCCTGGATGTTGTCCGGGTCATCCATGGTGATTACGCCATTGTGGTGCAAAAGGGCTAACGCTCGAGCTTCATTTGTAGGGTCGTTAGGAAGGGAAATGATGGCCTTTTCTGGCAGGTCTTTTAAATTTTTTATTTTTGTTGAATAGACACCCATTGGCTCTAGATGCACTTTTACAAGGCTAGTAATTGGGTAGCCAAACATCTTAATCTGAGATTGTAAGTAGGGCTTATGCTGGAAGAAATTGGCATCTACTTCATCGTCCGCTAGCGCTCTATTGGGGATGTTGTAATCATCCACTACGATAATCTCGAGGTCAATTCCCTGACTTTCTAGGTCAGGCTTAATAAATGCGAGCATTTCAGCATGAGGGACGATAGTCGCTGCAACTTTAAGCGTTTTATCTGATTTTGAGCAGCCGCATACGAGCAATAAAAGAAGTGTAAGTAAAGAAAAGTTTTTCATCGCTCGTGAATCCCTCTTTGTTTGTAGATGTTTGTGGCAAGCTTGTTGCCGCCCCACTGCGTAAGCTGCACAAGGAAAATCATTAAGACTACAGTGCAAGTCATAATAACCATATCAAAGCGATAATAGCCATACTGAATTGCCACCTTACCAAGCCCGCCGCCGCCTACCATGCCCGCCATGGCGCTATAGCCAATCAGGTTGATAAGTGTGAGGGTAAGACCCTGAATAAGTGCAGGAAGCTGTTCTACAACAAGAACCTTGGTGATTATCTGCCAGGTAGAAGAGCCCATCACTCGGGCAGCTTCTATAATTTCTCTATTTGTCTCTCGCAGTGCTGTTTCGACTAATCTTGCAACATAGGGGATTGCAGCGATAGTAAGGGGCACAATAGATGCTGTAGTGCCTAAACTAGTCCCCACAATAAGGCGCGTTAGTGGAATGATAGCTACAAGGAGGATTGCAAAGGGAAATGATCTTCCAATATTTATGAGCGTATCCAATGTCTTATAAATAATCGCTGATTCTTTTAGATGGCCTTTAGAGGTAATAGTGAGCAGCACGCCAAGTGGCAAGCCAAATAGACAGGCAAAAAAGCACGACACTACCACCATGTAGATGGTGTTAATAAGCTCTGGAGGTAGTAGCTGAAGCGCCAAGATGATTTGCTGTTCCATTAGAGTACCTCGTATTGCACGTTGTGCTGACTTAAAAAAGCCAAACACTCTTTTTGGGCTGTTTCTGGCCCGGTAATATCAAGTACAAGGTTGCCAATGAAGACATCTTGTAGTGATTCTACCCATCCAGACAAAATATTTACATGCACATCATATTTTTTGATCATCTGGCTGATAACAGGCTGAGAGGCCTCTTTTCCTTTAAATGAAAGGTGTAACAATAGGCCATTGGGGATCACGCGTTTTACAAGCTGTGTTGGTAATTCATGAGTGCTATGCTGTAAAAATTCTTGCGTTGTAGGGTGCTGTGGGTTAGAAAACACTTCTAAAAATGGACCAGTTTCTACAATTTTGCCCTGGTGTACTACGGCAACTTTGTTGCAGAGTTGCTTTACCACATCCATTTCGTGGGTGATCAGAACAATAGTAAGATGTAAGTCGCGATTCAATTTTTTAAGAAGGGCTAAAATATCGCGGGTCGTCTTTGGGTCAAGCGCAGAAGTCGCTTCATCACATAATAACACATCAGGATAGGTTGCAAGGGCTCTTGCTATACCTACGCGCTGTTTTTGTCCGCCGCTTAAATTGGCAGGGGAGACATCTTTTTTAGACTCTAAATCTACAAGCTTTAGCATCTCATTAACTCTGGCTTCAATCTCATCAGGAGTAAAGCCCTGCACCTCTAGCGGGTAGGCAATGTTTTCTGCCACCGTGCGAGATGATAACAGGTTAAAATGCTGAAAGATCATGCCAATCTTTCTACGGCAGTAACGTAACACTTTAGAGCCCATCTTGACAGTATCGCAGCCATTTATAAATATGGCGCCAGAACTTGGCTTTTCTAGGGTAGCTAAACAGCGTATAAGCGTAGATTTACCAGCACCACTTTGTCCGATGATGCCAAAAATATCGCCCTTTTCAACATTGAGCGTAACATTTTTGAGCGCATCAACACGCACACCTTCTGAGGAGGAGTAGTGTTTTGAGAGATCAACAATTTGTATGACAGGGGAATCAGTGAAAGCAATAACCTATGGTTTTTTACACCCCAACATAATAGCATTGTTGTTTCAAAAAGAGAAGATGAATATATGACAAATCGATGCCCATGGGTGCAAGAAGGAAATGAACTGTACCAAAAATACCACGATGAAGAATGGGGTGTACCTGTTTACGATGACAAAAAACATTTTGAATTTCTTATCTTAGAGGCTGCACAAGCGGGCCTCAGCTGGCTCACTGTGCTTAAAAGGCGTGCCGGCTATGCCAAAGCCTTTAGTCAGTTTGATCCGCAAAAGGTAATGCTCTACACCCCAGAAAAGATTGAAGAGCTTATGCTAGATCCTGGCATCATCCGCAACAGGCTAAAAATTACCGCTGCTGTAAATAACGCCCGTCATTTTATAGAGATTCAAAAAGAATTTGGCACATTTAGCAACTATATCTGGCAGTTTGTAGGGGAAAAACCCATCCAAAACAACTGGGAAAGCCTGTCGGATGTCCCGGCTGAAACCGCAGAATCAAAAGCCTTGAGTAAAGACCTCAAAAAACGCGGCTTTTCATTTGTAGGCCCAACAGTCATCTACGCGCACATGCAAGCCACTGGCCTTGTCAACGACCACCTAGTCAGCTGCTTTTGCCATAAAGCAGTTTTTTAATTAGGGCCGGGGGCAATATGCCTTCTATTGGTCCGGGGCTAGGAGTGTTCGGGGTCAGACCTGGGGTGTAGATTTAACACAGATTTAGCGAAAAGAATTAGTGGTAATACTTGTCCACCAAAAATGTTGTATTAGAGCCCGGTTGAGGGCGACTGAGTGAAGCCCACCGTGACCGAAGGGAACGGTGGGAATGAGCAAAAAAAACACCAGAGCCCGGTTGAGGGCGATTGAATCACGGTCCAACCAATAGACATGGTTTACACTTTAGCACACCCACATAGCTTACACTTTGTGATATAATATATTTCATTA
>JAJFUY010000191.1 GCA_021372185.1 Chlamydiales bacterium
CAACAAAGTGGTATACCGGCGATGTTTCTTCATCATCAGTCTGAAGCATATCGCTTGTTAAAGCCAACTTATGAGCATTCCAGAACTTTTCTATTATCGAAGAACCACTCTTAGCCACCTCAAGCAAAAAAGAGCGAGGCCCGGAAATAAGCGCTTCTAAGGGCTCGTCCTTAAATCGAGCCCATATCACTTGATCAAGTGATTCTATTTTTTTTGACAAAAGATGCGCCAATACCGTTCTTTCATCAACAACGGCAAGTAACAGTTCTAGGGATATTTCATGCTCTATTGGCGTCAATATCGCCTGGGTTGTGACTATATCTATATCTGAATCCGACAGCAAGAGATCCCTAAATGATAATGGCCCAGAACTGTTATTTTCTAAAACCTGCTGTCTATCTATATAAGTGGTATTAATATTCATGACAAATATGATGGCACATATCTAAATTAAACGATAACTAATATTTTATTGTTTCAAATTTTGTCCCCAAGAGACGAATCTGTCGAGATTTATTTTACTATGTAAAAGCACGGCAGTAATGGGCTTTGGGTGCAGCATTGAGGCGCTTTTTTCTTCCATAAATAGGCTGTGGAGCGCGTGTACGATTTTTATATCGGCGAGGGTCATTGTGTTGGTGGTGAGGATTCGGGTTGCTGGTCCTCCATAAAAGAGGTATTTTTCTCTTTTGCCAACCTCAAAATTGTCTTTTAGTATCTTTTCGGCAGTGTTTTCATATACAAGTGTCATCAGAGGAGCAGGTATTTGGGAAATATCTCCGAGCTCTAAGAATTTGGTAAGTTGCATGTGAGCCGCTTGGACCTCGTGGGCGTCTATTCCAAAAAGGCAGGTTGCTAACAGTCTAAAGAGCATTTGGGGCGTACAGCTCGTTTCATCTTTTTGCACAATGCAAGTAAAGCGCTCATCATTTTCTAACAGTATAAAGCCGGTTTTTTTAGAGAGCGCTTCTAAGCGCGAAAAGATAAAATGTGTCAGTGCCTTATGCTGCTCTAGTTCTACGCCAGGTTGACCTGCCTGTCGGCAAAAATCAATACCCTGCTGCCACGCTTTGGCATAGTAATAGATATCGTAAGGCATATTTGAGGCATGTAATATGCTTGCTACAACCTCACTTGCTTCTTGAAACAGGGCATCGCATCTGTATTGACGAAACGTTAAGTCATAGCTTTGTAAAAGCCCGCGGTTTTCATAGGATCTTACAAAAAAATCTAGTATAAACTTACTTGTTGGGTCCTTTCTGATGCTCTGTAAAAGTAGATCAAGCTCAACATCTAGCCGCTTACTACTAATAGATTCTGGCATATAGCTCAACAGGTAGGCTTGGCCCCTTAGTGCCAACCCTGCATTATGTTCTGGGTCTTTAAATTCTTTACCAACAACCGCATCCCATAACGTGCTATCCAACTTCGGCTTATAAGGTGGGATATTAGCAAGTGTCCCCCTGATTGCTGCGTCGTCATACATAATGGGGCATTCTGGCACAAGATGCGCAAGCTTTGCCACAGCAAACCCATCAA
>JAJFUY010000140.1 GCA_021372185.1 Chlamydiales bacterium
GGCTCCATTTTTTGTTATATCCATTCCCACCGTTCCCTGCGGTCACAGTGGGCTTCATTCAGTCGTCCTGAAGGACTCTAAAACAGAAGCCTTCGCCCAATCAACTCTACACCACGTATTTACCGTTGTAAGGCCTTAACAAACAGCCACAGGTGTGAAGTTCTGCAAGGGCAGTGGAATTTTGAGCATGGCTTTGGCGCATGTTTGTTCAAATGTACGTTTAAAGCTCTGCTGAACGAGATAGAGGATGTGCGATAAATAAAGCAGACTCTCAGTGTGCTTTTTAAACCTGAGGGCTTGTTTGTGACGCGTCAGTATAGTTGCAAGCTCAGTAAGGAGCTTTGCTGCTTCATCTGGGCAGTTACTACAAAAAAGAGCGTGAACTATCTCTACAACCTTAGGTTTTAGTAAATCAATAGCTTCTGGATAGTAGCGATCAAGCCACATGTCAAATAAAGCATACACATTTGTATTCTGCCACATTCTTTGGCCAACAATCCAAATAGGCATTTGGGCTAAATTTGTAGATACGCTTGTAACCCGACATCCTGCACCTAAAAGGCGATTCGCATTTTGCCGACCGAGTATATTTTCGATATAAGCTAAGGGCATATCCGTGCACATCTTCTCACCATCAAGTATAATCTGAGACAATGTAAGCATAGGTATAAGGCTATATTCTTGACGAATTGGCCGCCGGGCAATTTCTGTAAACACTTGCATATTCTCTGCATCAAAGAGCACTATTACTTTTACTTGGGCTACAAGCTCTAAGATAAAGCTACAGTCTTTATGTACAGAGTACATGACGGGAATTTTTGTACTTTGCTGAATACGCTGCACTTCATGCACTGCTTTTTCTAATGGCGTGGGATCTTTTAACACTCCCGTGTAGGTAAGAGTATCTTGCTTCCAGACGATATAATCACATGCTGGCATGTCATCAAGGGCAGTTGCGGGCATCGCTACTTTTAGGCCGGCTGTATCTTTTATGAGAGTATCAGTAATAACCGTGTTGTAGCCCATAGCCACAACTTGATCTACATCATCAAGCGCATCTACTTGCAAAAGCCGTATCTGAAACTGCGGCGCATGATCACCTACAACTTCGCCCAAGCGGTTAGATTCTACCCCCGCCTGCAACTTTGCTTTTGCATAACTTGCAGCAAGTGATGACCCTGCATCAATTTGTATGGTATCTGCACCAAGAGCTATCGTATACTGCTCTTTTGGCAAAGTTTCTGTAAGCCGCACTTTTACTTTCATAGAGCTGGAATGTTATCTTGAGATCGTTTATATGTAACGAAAAAAGAAAAAATGAAAGCATAACACTTTGCAAAACTTCATCACGCCACACGACCTTAAAACAAAGCTGCCACTTACTAAAAGTGAATATATTGCATCGTCTCGTCAAACCGTATCAGATATCTTACTCGGCAAAGACCCTCGCACGCTTTTGATTGTTGGCCCATGCTCAATACATAACATAGAAGCCGCTTGCGACTATGCCAAACGCCTCCTGGCACTATCAGAAGAAGTAGGCGATGTCTTTTATATCTGCATGCGCACCTACTTTGAAAAACCAAGGACCTCCCTTGGCTGGAAAGGCTTTTTATACGACCCCTATTTAGATGGCTCACATAATATCCAAGAAGGGGTGTTGCGATCACGCGAGCTGCTGGTATATTTATCAGAGCTTGGCCTTGCGGCTGCGACAGAGTTTCTAGAGCCATTTTCTTATAACTTTCTTGGCGATTTAATCTCTTGGGGGTCTGTTGGGGCAAGAACGTGCCAATCCCCTATTCACCGCCAGCTAGCTTCAAACTACAGTATGCCCATAGGCTTTAAAAACCGCTGTGATGGCAATATCGATATAGCGGTTCAGGCATGCCTTACAGCCAAAGAGCCTCACCATTTTATTGGTATAGATGACACTGGCTCTTTATGCCACATATCAAGCCCAGGCAATCCCCTCGCACACGTAGTGCTCCGGGGATCTGACACCAAAACCAACTACGATGCCTCCTCAGTACTAGATGCTTCTATACTCCTTAAAGATATACTAAAGGCATTAGTTATAGACTGCTCACACGACAACTCGCAAAAAAACCACCTGCAGCAGCCAGCAGTTTTTTGGGATGTCATCAATCAAATTACTAGCTCAACTAGTAGCATCCGCGGTATCATGCTAGAAAGCTTCCTAGAAGCAGGCAGCCAAGTAGCTCCGATAGATGCAAGGCGCGCTCAATCAATCACCGACCCATGCCTTGATTGGGAAACTACAAAGCAGCTCATCTCTCAAGGAGCCAACATAATGAGACAAAAGGTATTTTCATGCGTGTAGTAGCACTTCTTTTAGCGCTTGTAGCAACATCTTGCAGCCAACCCCCTCTTACAGTAGAGACCGGGTATTTTACGCGTAAAGATTTAGCAAGCTCTCATGTTGGCACGCCCGATCCGACCAAGCAGCAAGAAGTATTTGGCCAAAGAATCTACATCGCATGGAACTTAAGTAAGCAAGAATATGCCCAAGGGCAAACCACCCTCCACATACAAGCACGCCTCAAAAAGGGCGGCATACTCACCCAAGATGTGCCACTAGATGCAGCGTCCGGCAGATATATCTTCCCCATTGTAGGCGACAACTACTCCAAAAAAGGCGGGTTATTAAGCTATAAGGTAGAACTCTTATCAAATGGCAAACCACTTGCCACAAGCTCCCACAAATTCTGGGTAGAAGAAATCCACTTCTCCGAATAGCCGCGCACCCAGTGAATTTGTGCGCCGTAGGTGCACATTTATTATTAGCCCACAGTGTAGCGCCGTAGGTGCAAACTGTGGGAATGCAATACAAAAAAATATCAGAGCCACTTTAGTGGCGACTAAATAATGAGTCGCCACTAAAGTGGCTCTATACATTGATTACAACGTGTTCCCACAGTTTGCCCCTTTGGGGCTATACTGTGGGCTAATAATAAGGTGCACCTACGGCGCACAAATTTGTTTATTTTTTTGATCCACGGTTTGATCGGCATGGCTTTTACTCATTCCACTCTTCTACTGCTTCTATGATAAACGTATTGGCGCACAAATTTGTTTTTTCTCTGTGTTCTTGTTTTTATCTCTGCGGGCTCAGTGGTGAAATTATGCGTGCTTGGATTCTTTGAGGAGGATACCTAGGGCGGTGACGGCCGAGAGGTAGAGGGTTAGGGATAGGGTGTTGAGGAAATTGGCGTGGAGGGTGAGGTCGCAAAAGGGTGGGGCGTGGGTTATTAGGGTGAGGCTGAAGTCTAGGATGCCTCCTGCTATTGAGAAGAGGAATGCCGCAAGAGGTGTGATCCAGGCAAAAAGGAGTGCTAGGCATACTACGAAGACAGAAATGGATACTAAGAATGGGAAGAAGCAGTTGTAGATTAGGCCCATGAGAGGGAAGGTTTCAAAGCAATACAATGACATAGGGAGCATGAAAATGCTTACGCTTAGTACAAGTGCTAATGACGAAATAAAAAACGTGAGTAGTACAAAAAGTAGCTGCTCGCTAAAGGGCATTTTTAAGAGGTCTGAGGCTGATCTTTTGGGGAAATAAGAACGCATCATCTGATCGACTAAGGGATAAAATAGCAAAATGGCAAACGTGGCTAAAAAGCTTAGCTGAAAGCCTAAACCAGTTACACATGCCGGATCATAACAGAGCACTAAAATAAGCCCAATGCCAAGAGAATTTAAGCCATTAGCCCGCACTTCAAACAGCTTACCCAAAAAGAGAATAGTTACAGCCACCCATGCCCGAAGTACTGATGGCGATGGGCCAATAAAAAGTAGATACCCCGTGATGGCAATGAGTAGACAGATGTTCGTTTGCTTCCATGGCAAAAGCAGACGAAAAAAGGACGCTAGTATCACCGCTATTAAGCTAAAGTGAAAGCCGGACACTACTGTTACATGCTGTAGGCTAAAACGCTTTAAAGAGCCTGCAAGCTCGGCATCGTGAAACTCTCCAATAAGCACGCCTTCTAAAAATGCCCTTGTCTGACTACTTGGCAGGTATTTGGCTAAAAGAAGCTTTACTTCGCGTTTGGCACTCATACGCCATTCTGTCAGTGAATAGGATGGTCTCATCTTAAGTAGTGGCGTCTTATCAAGCTTTAAAGACCAGTTGCCCTCATATTCTGTTAAGGTTCCTTGTGCTCTATATATGGCATCAGCCTTGGGCCGTGTGGCTGGGTTATTCCAGACAAGGCTGCAGGTAATGTTTTTGGCAAAAAAAGCTTTATTTTCTTCGTCAAAAGTTAAGACACGCACCTTCATTTTGTAGTAGGGCCTGCCGTAGCGCATCTCGTGGACAGAATCTATAATTTCAAATGTAGCTTCACCCTTTGTAGAATCTGCCCAAGAGGGCGGATAGACAACATAGCTTGCTGTAAATTGCCAAAACAAGCCAAATGCCGCAAGGCCTAGTATGAGGCGCCATTTTTGGTTTTTTGACTGGTATAGGGCAAGAAATAGAAGGGGGATAATTAGCTCGATCTGCCAAGAGAAGGCCGCAAGAGCACCTAAGTACAGAAATAAGCCATAATACAGAGCAGGGCAAGAGCGCCAAAATGAGTCAAAAAAAAGCCCCACATACTGTAAGAGTATTGTGGGGCCTTTCATACTTACACTCACTTGTTTAAGTGAATTTATTGAACATCTTGCGCAGGGCTTGAGTTAGCTTCTTCTTCAACGGGCGAGGGGCAAAAGGAGGCATCTTGGGACACCTCAGAATCCCCACCTTCGTTCATACGGATATCACTCTCAGATACTCTGTATGGTGTTTCAGAAAAGTTTGTCTCATCATCAGAGGTTGTACCAAGTGATGAAAGCGTTGAATCATCTTCATCTTTATCGTCGTTGATATAAAAAGCGCCTTTGTAGTCTTCTCTTAGGCGTTTTAGATCGTCACGGATAAGCATAGTTGGCGGCGGCAAAATTGATGAAAGCATCGGCGTTGAAGAAATCACTTTTGATTCCTCTTCAGGGCCATTATTTTGTGCTTGAGCATCTGCACTTTGAGGCTCTTGGTTATCACCTGAAGCCTCTTCACCCTCTGGGCGGCCAGCTTCGTCTCTACCACCACGACGACGGCGAAAGCCTCTACGACGATCCCGGCGTCTATCGTTTCTATCGCCTGCTTTTTCGGCTTTACCGTCAGCCGTTGCAGCTGTTGCGGCATCTTGAGGTGCGGCGGCGGTTACCGCTGCAACTGCATTTGCAGCTTCTGCTTTTTGCGGGTCAACTGCTTTAAGGCGTTGTGTAGGCACTTTTGCACCATGCTCGCTCGGCGTTTTTAGCACCATGCGAGGCTCACGCACTTCTAGCACTTCATAATCTGCCACTGGCACGATAAATGGTTTTGGTCTTTCTAAAGAGCGAAAGAAGATACCTGAACCGAAAGACACCACTTCTAATGCATCTACAAAGTGTTCTTCAGATCCTGCTCCTTTACTGCTCCTTACGACAAGTCGATATCCCTCGCGAGGGGTAATAACCGTCTCTATAATTGGTTCTCGTGTAAAATCCACGCTAAATCCTTTGTATTTCGTTATTTCGGGACTGCAAATTCATATAAATTCTTTACATACAACATCCCAAAACTCATGTCTGATTATGAAGAAAATTGCCTTTTAGTCCAACTAGTTACTCAGCTTTGGCCATATACTTTATCAGATCGACAACGCGAGAGGCGTAGCCCATCTCATTATCGTACCAAGCAATTATTTTAAAAAACGTGGAATTGAGGGCAATTCCGGCGCCTTTATCAAAAATGGCTGAATGGGTATCACTTATAAAATCTGACGATACTACTTCTTCTTCTGTTACTGCCAAAATACCCTTCATTGCCCCTTGGCTTGCCTGTTTCATGCAGGCTGTTATTTCTTCATAGGTGGTTTCGCGGCTTAAGCGTACCGTTAGGTCTACACATGAGACATCCTGCACCGGCACTCTAAAGGCCATGCCAGTAAGTTTTCCTTTTAACTCTGGCAGGCAAAGCGTTACGGCTTTTGCCGCACCCGTTGAAGCTGGTATAATATTGCCCGAGGCTCCCCTACCTCCACGCCAGTCTTTTTTTGAAGGCCCGTCAACTGTTGGCTGAGTAGCTGTTAAGGCATGAACGGTTGTCATTAACCCCTCTTCAATGCCAAAGTTATCAAGTAACACTTTGCAAATTGGAGCTAGGCAGTTTGTGGTGCATGAAGCGTTAGATACTATAAAATCTTTGGCTGGGTTGTATGACTTTTCGTTAACCCCCAAAACGATTGTGGGAATATCGCCCTTAGCTGGAGCCGTAATAATTACACGTTTTGCGCCGGCTGTTATATGCTTATGCGCAGCTTCAGCAGTTGTAAAATGGCCCGTTGATTCAATCACATAGTCTACATTCAAGCTTTTCCAAGGAAGTTCGCCTGGGTCTTTATGACTGCATACTGTAATTGTGTGGCCATCTACCACAAGAGCATTTTCACGCGCCTCTACATCCCCTTTAAATCGGCCATGAACTGTGTCATGTCTAAAAAGATAGGCCAAATTATCAGATGGTACTAAATCATTTATTGCTACCACTTCAATATTTTTTTCTTTTAATAGGCGGCGTAAAACAAGCCTACCGATCCGTCCAAAACCATTAATTGCGACCTTTAAAGTCATAGTATCCCCTTGTAAAAGATCATAGCAAACTCCAAAAACCAGAAAAAATCAATCTAAAAAATAAAGCATGCCCTAGATACAATGTGAACATGTTTACTTGCCATTTTCTCATGAGATACGTACATTAACACCTCAAATACTGTGGTGACCCTATGCAAACCGAATCTTCTCTATCTCTATCTCTCCAAAGACTTTCTCTTCATTCTCTGCCTACACCTCAAGAAACTACTAGACAAGAGCAAGTAGCTAAGCTAGTACAGCTTGGAATAACAGACGAAACAGGAAAGGTTTTTCAGGAATCTCCCCTCCGAATAGTACTCCCTGAAGAGCTTATGTTAAACGCTCAAGATTTTTTAGATGCCAAACGAATAGGAAATACCACACTCAGATCTATTCTTCAGACCATATCAGCACATCTTAAAGGCAAATGTTTTGCCCCTGTCGCCATGGGAGATGAGCTGAAGTCACTTTTAGGCTGGGAGTTTTTACAAGATTCGTTCATGCAACTAGTTCACAGCAAAGATCCATCTGTACAGCTATCTGACTGCCTATCTTATGAATGCCAACAAATTATAAGAGCTGAATGCCAGAAATCGCCTCAGGCAATTACTATTCGCTTTCAGCTTTTTCCGAACGTTGATAGACAAGCTGCTGTTGATGTCATTCATAACAAGCTTGGAGCCGGTTTTTCCCCACCTTTACATATTGATGACGACAGATCAAATACGCATTTTTCAACGTTTAGTCTAGATTCTCAAGTAAACAACACCTCACAAAAAATTCACTTTACATTTGTCACGAACGCCACCCCCAATGCCATGAGCACAGATGCTCTGCAGCTTGGGCTTGATGATAACTTTTTGAACATGAAAACCACTCCAGTTATACTGTCAAACAATCAGTCAAATCAATGGTGTGTTGACACCATGTATAAAACCACGCGTATTGCCTATCCCGGCAAAAAAATGGCAAAGCTCCTTTTTAACTATGTGAGAAATGGATTTGAACTCTCAAAAGAAGCTCTTGCTATTTTAAAACAGGAGCTATTTGAGCACTCTTCAGCTCTTGTAGATTTTTGGAGTCGATCAACTGGTGATAAGGCTGCAAACGCCCTTTTTCTTTGTCAGCTTTGTAATAAACTAGGCGCTGAAGATGCCATAGACCCATTTCTAAAAAAAGTACAACATACAGAAGATACATCGCTCTGGAATATATGTGTAAGGCTCCTTGCCAATAATACCGTATCGTATAATGACCTCATGTGTATGCTACAGGTATTGGGCATTGGGGCAAGCGTATGTTCAAGTACCGCTATCACGACTGAATCCTTTGTCTATCTATCTGGCTTTAAAGTACCTTTACAGCTAGATGAGGCTATGGACACATTTGCTACTTTACCCATAAACCATGACCTTATAGAGGCCCTCTACAAGCCGCCATTTTGTAAAAATACAACACCTGCGCTACAAAAACTTGTTATAGAGTCAAACCGCTCAAGACCCTACCTCCAAATACTTATTCTTAGCCTACTGCCAGAACATGGGCATTTTCTAGAACTGGCACTTGCAGGCTATACAGAAAATATGCGTACAGCATCACCCCAAGAGCGACATAGTTATGAAACCCTCTTTAAAGCACTCTCAGTTATTCACGATTTTGAATTTCCACAATCGCTGCAAAATGGCAACGTGCAACTAGAGACTATGGAAAGCTCATGGGCAGAATGTCTTTTACAAAGCAAAAGCGTCCGCTGTATTGCTGTTGGTAAAAAACTACTCTTAGCTCTCAAAGGCTATGCCTCCAGTAAATTGCGCTGGATGACACATCACCCAGACATTGCACTTACTATCATCAACCAGATACAAAACGATGAAGTGGTGACAGCACGGCATGTTACCCAGTGGTTACAGCAGCCTTATAAAAAACGTGTATGGGAACTTCTTGTTACAAGTACATCTCAGCGCTGGATGCGATTCTGTGTAGCTACCTGCCCCGAGCAAGTTACCACGGCAACTCTACCAAAAGATACACTAGTAAAGGCCTTAAAAATAAAAGATGCGCTGCAAGATGACTTTACAGCTGCCGTTTTACCGGTAGTATGTAGCCGATGGGCTTTAGATAATGCCCCAGATGCTATACGCCCTGTTTTAGAAAGGCTTACTTCAAGAAATCGAGCCTTTGTTGAATCCACCCTCAAAGAATTTGTAGGTGAGGCGCTTGCTACAAAAAACCAAACACTTGCCGTAGCGTTCATGAAGACCTATCTTCGCCTTCAGTGTAAAGGCTTTGATGATCAAGACAAAAAAGAGCTTTTGAGATGCATGAAAGAACCACATGAAAAAGATGCCGTTTTATGGTTCATGGAAATAGTCAAATCTGCAGTTGGTAGTGCCTTTATGGCAGATGATCAAGTAGAGCTCTATCTACATTTTGCAGCAACCCAAAAAAGTTTTGTACAAGAAGACCACCAAAAGTATATTCACGCACTCTATAGTACTCTAGAAGATAGCCAAAAGACCGCTCTAAAAACAAGAATCATGGCTTTTATTGCCTCTCACCATAAGCTCTCAGCACTTCTTGAAAAAGTATTTATAAATTTTTTGCGCTGGCAGCAACAAAAAGTGGCCGTTGTCACTCAAGCAGTAACCGGCATATGCGAATTAGGCCTCAGCACCCCCCCAGAACGAGCACTTGTCATCTTAAAAAGCCAAGATACCGACACTACTCTCTCTAAAGCCGATAAATCTCATCTTAGAAGCACTCATGAGGCATTTATTGGACGCGCTATTGAGACACAAGAGTGGGAGCTAGCATTGCGCTTTATGAAAGTATGCATGCGGCATGGACTCAACTTAGCGCGCCCTCAAGTAGTTTTGCAGTGCATGCAGACAGATCTTCCAGAAGATCTTATACGTTGGTATTTATCACTTAGAGGGAATTTTATTGCCTATAAAGTAGAGCCAGTGAGCCAGCTTCGCACCTTTTTGCACCTGGCAAAAACACGTCCACATCTACTTTCCAAAGAAGATGACGGCTATATTTCAGAGCTAAAAAAGAGAACCATAAATCAAATACCTGCCGATCTTCAGGCTGAAATTGAAGAGGCTAATATCCCTCAATTTGCTCCATTTTGTGTGCAGAAAAAAGAAAAAGTTGTGCATGTTCTGCCTGCCAATGAATTAGGCCCAGCAGATACTATTGAAGCTTTAATTCGAGAAGGTAAGCCTATTCTGGCCGCAGAAAATTTACTAAATTGTCCTATAACTGCTGAATACCAGGCGCTTGTACTGCCTTGTATCAATGGCTTACTAGATCTGAACCCCGCTGATCCAAATGACCAAATATTTCAGCTCTTAGCAAAATTTTGCACGCACTCAAGCCGCGAATGGCTGTCGGCCTTCAATACCTTACAAAGCAATTTAGCATCTCATTTGATTGCAAAAAATGGACTACATAGGCTCCTTGCCTGTACTGAAATGCCAGAGCATGTCTCTCGCGTAATTTGGCAAACAATCTTCAAAAATGGCCAGTGGCTACAGTATACAGAAGCCTTGTGTGTGCTAGAACACCTTAATTTCTTTAAAACACTCCTGTGGAATGAAAAAAAATCTCTCAACATGCTCGCTGATACACTAGCATTCTTTGTAGTGGTACTAGAAAAGCCGGATCAAGATAGAGAAAAATACCTTCCTCTTTTACATACTTGGTTCAGCCTTGTCCCTCAAGCTCATGCAGCAAGACTAGAGGTAGGGCTTCGTCTTTTAGGATTTTGCACACCTACAGACACTCCAGAAGTCGTTCAAAGATCATGCGTTGTGGTTATAGGTCTATGTGAACAGCTAGAAAAGGCTTTAAGCGCAAAAAAAACACGTCCTTTAGAGCCTGTTTTGGCACGTTTACAAAAATTTATAGCCTCTACTCGTACAGCACCCGCTGATTCCGAAAAAGCCCTCTGTACCCTTGTGAGTACCTTAGGAAAACTTGCAATTCCAGCAGTGCATGAATTTGTAGTAACTGAATGTACAAGCAACTCCACACTTGCAGTCAAAGAAGCTATGTGGGCCTCTTGCAAGCACCAATTAAACAATAGCACTAAAGTAGAAGTAAAAAGCCGTGCCGAAAAAGTAGTACATGAACTTCTAGAGTCACAAGACGCTGAAATTCTCTTAGAAGTCTATGCCCGGCGATTTAAAGCAGACGACTCCTTTTTTCTTGTGCACGCACAAGAAAAAACGGTCCCACACTGCTACCCAGAATATACAAAATACTATGAACGCCTTTTACAGCTTTGTATAGAGAGCCGAGATCCTGCCCACTCTAACAATGCATTGGCTATTGATATAGTGATATCGAACCACTATCCTAATCAGTCAAAGGACATAAGATGCCAAGTGGGTGACTATGTAACCCTTCGATTAAAGCTCATGTTACGACAAATTCAGTACCATGGATTTAACGAAATGACCCAGTCTCGCATCAAGGGAATTCTCATAAATTTTGGAAAAGAACAAGTTTTTAAAAATCTTGCCACTTCTAAAGAGCAGGTTTTTGGTCTTCAACCCTTATATGTGTATGCCAACCACCCACGCTTTTACACATACTCACAAAAAATGCATACCAACAAACTCGCTCCGGGCATATTTGATGAAAAAGAGTCTGTAGGATCATTGTATCCTGAATGTAGTGGCGCGCCAGGTGTTAAAGATGAGATGACTTGCCTCTATACAATGCTGTATGCCGCTCTTGGTTTTGCTGCCAAGTCAAGGCATATACCAGAACAAAGAAACAGGCTTTTAGACTTTGTAGTACAGACCCTTCGCAACTTGGTAGAACATCACACACATGTAGTCTTTAATTATGATTGCATAAGTCTCCTTGCTAGGGCTTTAGCACCCGATGATCCGATTTTTGATGCACATGGTCACATTATTGCTGATTTAGTACGCGCTACTGTGAGAAAAGGTATTGTCACAGCTACGTGCCAAGAGGTACAAGAAGCACTCTCTTATGTAAATAAACCCCTAACAGAGAGTAACCCAAAAATGTTGGGTGAAATTGCAAGAGCACTAGACCATGTAACAAAAGACAATGTTGTAGAAGTACTTGTAAGCCAGCAGAAGCTCCTTCTCATGTGGCAAGAGCGTTTTTTTGTAGGCGATTATCAAGGACGTCAACTTATTATAGATGCCCTCTTTAATGTGTGGAGAAAACACCCAATAGTTACTACCCATCCGTCTACATTACGCTCTATGTCAGACGTTATGCTGCCAACTTCTGTACGTTTTGGAATAAACGATGGTGCTGTTGGAAAAAAAGCAGCATCTCTTGCACTTGTAAGCTACTTTGATTGCTATATCGACTTGTATAAAGATGTTGTAAAGCAAAACAAAAACTTTTATGTGCCCGCCATAATTAACAAAAAAATGTCAGGCCAAGCAGTCAGTAAAGAAGGAACTGCTGCACAACACTATTTAGAGACCATTGCAGTTGATTTTCATAATACTAGAATTACAGGAGCATATGATGAGGACTATGATACATTCCTCGAGTTAGCATATAAAATTATGGGGCTCTTTAGATTTCCTTGCTATGTAGACTTACAGATATTCTCTCAAGCACACGAAACGTTTATTACTACCCTTTTGGCTCCAGCACCTCATGCACAAGATAGAAAGAAACAGGCTCTAGCAGTACACGAATGGCTTGAAGTTATAAAAAGTCATAAATCTGGTTCATTTCTTAGAGACATGGTTGGAAGGGTTCGTAAATCAGGCATCTGGTTGTTTTTTACCATGGATCATCTACGAGACTTTGTAGAACTACTTGATGATGCTGGCCGGTCTGACCTCTATAAAACCATCCAGCGGGATCAGTTTGTAGCCCCCACACTTTCTACTGAATGCATGCATCGACTCTATATTATAGCCGCAAGCTATCATGTAAAAGATAAAGCCCAAAAAAGCCTGACACCACAGCAGTGTGTAGGCGCGATGATGTATTTCTTTCAAAAATTTGAAGCTTCCATTGAATATACCCAGTTTATTCAGTATGCCATGCATATTGCCTTGCCGCTTGTAGGGCCCTCATACATAGATCTTGATGACATCAGAAAATATGCAACCTCATTTTTAACTACAGTACTTAAAAAACCATGCCCTAAGGGTCAAGAATCTCTTAGAGCCATGTTTATATACGAATGGCTTGTAGTGGTAATGAGCCAAAAAGAGAGTAAAGAGGCACTTTTTGCCGACCTACTCAACGAAGCGATGACAAAGTTTATTGAGGCAAATTGCTTCTCAGCTTTTGCAGAATTGCGCGATAAAGAAAATGCCATGCTAGATGCATGCTATAAAAATTGGCTTGAAACCTCAAAACCAGATGAACCACTCATAGCCTCATACCAAAGACAAACAGCCTTCAAGCGCATCCAAGAAGCCTTTGCCAACGTCGAAACAGAACTCGATAAAGTCCTCGAACAGCTTGAACTCTAAATCTTATTTGCTTGGGGCGTAATCATCGAATATTTCTAATTCGATTTTCTTTTTTGGGGGCTCTTTAGGTGGTGGGGGTGCGGGGGCGTAGTCTTGGACTAGAGTGTCTACTGGTGTCATTTTTGTTTTTGGTGCGAGTTGGGGGCCGTTAGCAAGCTTTTGTCTTAGCTCTTTATTGTTGAGAGCTAGTAACTCTTCTACCACTGTTTCTCGGGATTTCCAGCAGGCGGGGGTACTTCTGAGTCTGCCATCATTTTCTACATTGCCTGGAGCCATTTCGGTGAGGTATATGCGGATATAGCATTCCCAAAATTTGGCATCACCTTCAAAGGTTACGCCTAGGCTTCTGAAGTAGTTGGTAACTCTTGTGTATAGATGGTATTCATTTATAGTTGACTGTATGACCGGAACCCCTTTTTGCATGAAGCTACCATCTTGCGGTTTTTGCAAAAATTGCAATAAGGCACTAAATGCTTTATCCCCTGTTAAAAAAGCAGCCACTACCCCAGTCATGCTGCTGGCTTGATCTTCCATAAAATGATTAAACAAAAAAGACGCAACCGTGTTAAAATTTTTTCTTGTATACCTTTCGGCAAAATCCATATCAACACTTTCTACAGTTACAGACTGTACCAAAGTCTCTACCACATGCAGTGCAGTAATTGACCAAGTAGGATGGTCAATGAGCGCTACTACGCGTTCAGCGACATGACTAAACAGACCATCTCCTACCAATTTTTGGGTCATAAAACTTGAAAATGACTGGTCTTGCTGCATAAAATACTGACACGACCCAATTGCGCCCTCTACTAATCCCTGCAACACAAGTGTGGCGAGGCCCAAAACGGGAATTTTGCGTAGTCTTGCCTGCATACTCTTAATAACTGAATCGGCACTCTTTATAGACTGCTCTTCTCTTATAGCATCGTAAATCATGCCCTGAATAATGGTCTTAAGACGCTCTCGTGATTGCTGCTTTTGTAAAACAGCACTAGCACCTTTTGTGCCTTGTGAAAGTTTTGAGTTCTCATAAATTTTATGTAGTGAAAAGCTTGTGCAGTCAGGATGAAGAGATTTTTCAAGCATGGATTTAGCTGTTCTTACCAGGCGCCTTTCTTTACCCGGCCCAAACTTATCTGCCTCAAAGTTCATGGTTTCATCACCTAAGGCTGAAAGCACGGTAACAATAAAGCTGTCAGGATCAATCAGTAGCTTAAGGGCCTCAGCAAGTATAGCCGCTCCCACCTCTTTTGCCACCCTATCCCCTTCTAGCCAGTACATAACACCAAATAACCCGCGCCACATACTATCTGGCGTGTGGCTATCTAAAAACATCTCTACAAGTTTTTGGCTGTAATTATAAAGTGCTCGCGACTGCTCTTGCTGTAAATTTCTTGGGACTATGGTATCTGGGTCAGGAAGCCCAGGAGGCAGTGATTTGTTTTGTTTATGGCAAGCAAGACGCAAGATAAATGCCTCTTGGGTATGTTGTGGGCCAATCTTATTACGCTGTAGAACCTGTTGTATTTCAGCCTCTAAAGAGAGCGTTTTTGCTAAAGACTCAAATACCGCCGCTATTCTCTTTGGGGTTTTCAAAAGATCAAATGCACTTTTATTGGACTCTTCGAGTTTCATTTTATTTTCAAGTCGAGACACGTGCAAACAGGCTTTGAGTGCCATATGTTCAAAACTCAGTGAGGGACTAAACACTGACTTTTGAATTGAGAATTGCGATAACCTGTTAGTAGCAAGCACATAGAGGCGTCCTAGATACTTTCCAAGTGGTGACTGGCTAAATGCCTGCATGCAGCCGGTTCTTCTGTCAACTTGATTTAAGCCATACTCTGCAGCATACCCTGATCCCCAAGGGCCGTTTATACGCATTTTATAGCGGAGCCAATTTTCGGTAATACCTGGCACACCCGACATTTTTTCTGCTACAATTTGCTGTATGACAACTAAAGCAAATTCAGAGGCACTCTCAGACAAAGTAGCACACTCTTTAGGAAGAGCGGCTTTCATATCCACAATTTCTACTGCACGAATGCGCTCTTTTTGCGTTTGAAGTGATTCTTCTGAAAATAGAGCTTGTGAAAAGCAAAGCGAAGAAATACTAGATAGAGCCTTTAAAAAATACACACGTGGAATTTCAACAACGGAGGCATTCCAGACATACTGACCCGCGGCTTGCAGCTTAGAAAAAGCACCGCCACAGGACAGTCGTTGCATTTTAGCAGTTAATGCATCTATATCCTGGTCTGGATGGGGTGGTAATGCTTGTAATTTTTGAAGTGACTCTGTAACCAAAGAGCGCAATTTGCCTTCATTTTCGGGATTATCAGGAAAATGCACAACATCATCTTGAGGAGGCAAAATGGATGATTCTTTTGTAACTGGGACAGTGCTCATAGTATACCAAGGTAGCTCTATCTCAGCTTTTACCTTAGCACCAATAATATTTGCTACAAATTAAAAGCAAAACAAGATATTAACGTAATAGCATAAAAACTAGGAAGTTACCATGAACTTTAAAAAAACTTTACAGATTGTATTGGGCTTAATGATCATAGTGGCACCCGTTGTCGCAACAACAAGCAAGCAAAAACCCACACAAAAAACCCCAAACAAACCAGACCCAAAAGCTAAACCAAGATGGGATTCGGCGTAATCAAGCTTGTGAGCGTAAGCTCACTCTGGAGTGCGGTAATTTTTTACCGCTTTTAATTTTCGACCACACACCGATTTAACAATAACATCCACAACTTACACGAACGTTCAATACTTTGGTTAACCCGTTTGTGTCATAGTATGGGGCTATTATTGTATGTTTTGGAGGCTATCGAAGATATAGTACGTAGTCAAAAATTAAGAGCGGTAAAAAATTACCGCACTCCAAAGCCTTCGGCAAATGTCCAAACTCCAAAAAAAAAGACAAGTAAGGGATACCCTTACTTGTCTTTAGATCTTGGAGTGGCCTTTAGCGTTGAATTACTCTTGAAGGTACTCGATGATGCAGTTTTGTGTGTTGTCGCCGGCTCGTCGGTCTGCAAGACGCATAATGCGTGTGTAGCCGCCTTGGCGTGATTCAAAGCGTGGGCCGAGAACACCAAATAGCTTCTCGATAACCTTACGGTCGTTGTTGTAGGCGCTAGTATCGCCTTGGCGCGCTTGACGCGCTTCTTTTGGTGTCAGCGTGTTGTAACGAACCATTAACCAAGCAATAGCATCGCGTCGTGACGCAAGGGTATTTTTCTTGGCAAGCGTGATCAACTGATCCGCAAAGCGGCGTAGTTCTTTAGCTTTTGGCACTGTAGTTACAATCTTCTCATTGTCAACAAGTGACTTGAGCATGTTTGCAAACATACAACGACGGTGACTTGTGGTTTTGCTAAGTTTAGCTCTTCTATTTGCGTGTCTCATAATCCTACTACTTTTTCTTCTTTTCTTTCTTTTGCTTGCGCTGGTCTAATAGTTCTTTCATCTTGTCTTTAACATTATCAAAGTTAATGCCAAAACCAGATAGATCCATACCAAGCCCAAGGTTCATGTCCTGTAGCTTTGCTTTAATTTCGTTTAGTGACTTCTTACCGAAGTTACGAAACTCGAGCATTCTCTTCTCAGGAATGCACACAAGCTCAGCAATAGTGTCTATATTGGCAGATGCCAAACAGTTTGTAGAGCGAACTGAAAGTTCGATCTCATCAATGCGCAATGCAAGCTTATCAAGCAATTCATCATCATCACTCTGGTTGTCTTTCAGTGGTGACTCAAATACCAAGTCGTGAGCTTTGATCTGCTGGAATACTTCAAAATTGTTAATGCATATTTGTGAAGCAAATGACAGAGCTTCAGCCGGTGTTAAGCGGCCATCTGTTGTCACTTCTATCACTAAGCGGTCAAAGTCTGTATCTTGGCCAACACGTGTATTCTCTACAAAGTAGTTAACCAATGAAACAGGCGAAAACGCTGTATCAATAACAATTTCGTCCACAATTTTGTGTGGAATAATGTGTCTTTCTGACGAAACATACCCACGGCCAAAGCCAATACGAAGATCTACTTGGCGCTTCATCGGTTTTGTAACCGTAAAGAGCTTAAGATCTGGGTTTACTACATCAAAGATGCTGTCTTGGACAAGATCTTTGAGTGTAATTTCGATTGAGCCTTTGTTCTTGTCTAAATCATCTTGTGAGATGTCTAAAACAGTAGAAACAATACGGCTTTCGCGAGTTGTTTGTGTCTCTTCTGAAGGTAAGCAACGAAGTCTTGCACCTTTAAAATTCAAAATAACATTTGTTAAATCTTCTACAATGCCTTCTACTGCCATAAATTCGTGCGGTACACCTTCGATACGTACTGAAATAATTCCAGGCGTTTCGAGAGATGAAAGCAGAATACGGCGAAGAGCGTTGCCAATGCTATGGCCAAATACGCGCTCAAAAGGCTCTGCGATAAATCTTGCAAATGTCGGCGTTGCAGATTCCTCGTCAACAGCTATTTTGCGAGGTTTTTCAAGTTTGCCGAATTTAACCAACATGTAGTCCTCTCCCTGTGCTAGTTTACAGATGCAAATTAATTACTATACTCTACGTCGCTTACGAGGACGACATCCGTTATGTGCAACTGGCGTATCATCAGAAATAACAGTTACATTAAGACCTGCGCTCTGTAATCCGCGAACAGCAGGTTCACGGCCAGCTCCTGGGCCTTTTAACTTTACTTCGATGTCTCGCATACCCATATTCATAGCAACTTTAGCTGCATCTTGAGCGGCAACAGTAGCTGCAAAAGCTGAAGATTTACGTGAACCCGTGTAGCCAGACTTACCAGCAGACGACCATGCAATAACTTGACCTGTAGGGTCTGTGATTGCGATAATTGTGTTATTAAACGTAGCTTTAACAAAAGCGATGCCAACTGGCACTGTACGTGAAATTTTCTTTTTAGTTTTTACCGGCTTTTTTCCGGCTGCAGCTTTGCCTGTAGAAGCTTTGCTTGTATTAGCTTTATTTGTGCTCAAGGTTAAAAAAACTCCCTAAATGCGTTATTGTGTTGCTTTCTTCTTACCGGCGACTGTCTTACGTGGTCCCTTACGTGTACGAGCATTCGTACGTGTACGCTGTCCACGGACAGGTAGGCCTAGGCGATGTCGCATGCCTCGGTAGCAATGGATGCTTACCAAACGCTTAATGTTGTTTTGGACTTGTCGTCTCAAATCACCTTCTACAACATATTCAGTCTGAATAAGATTCGTCAGTCTTGCAATGTCATCAGAAGTTAGCTTGCCTGCACGCATGTCAGGGTTAAGCTTTAGCTTTGCCATGATTTCATGTGATGAGCTCAAACCTATACCAAATATATAGGTCAGGCTTATCTCTAGTCTTTTGTTGTCTGGTATATCTACACCAAGAATTCGAGCCATTGCTCTCTCTCCGAAATTAAAAATGTGAGAAAATAATAATCTATTCAGCCATTTACTTCAATGATTATGCGCGAGCTCGCCCCTTCTTCATGAAACCATCATAGCGCTTCATGAGGAGATGGCTCTCGATTTGCTTCATCGTATCGAGGACCACGCCAACCAAAATTAGAAGTGATGTGCCACCAAAAAAGTAGCTTATCGAACTGGATACGCTCATCAAGCGTCCAATTACCTGTGGAAGTACTGCAAGCAATGCTAGCAATACTGCGCCAATTAGCGTAATACGGCTCATTGTCTCTTCTAGGTACTCCTGAGTATGCTTACCTTGTCTTACGCCTGGTATAAACGCGCCGTTTTTCTTCATGTCAGAGGCAATCTGATCAGGACGAAACTGCGTTGCAGTCCAGAAGTACGTAAAGAACACTATTAGGAGCATATATACAGCTAAATAGAGGCTAGAGCCAGGTGATAACCAATCAGCCACCACGCCCATCCAGTTACCAAGACCAACAAATTGGCCTATAGTTGCCGGAAACATAAGGAGCGACGAAGCAAAGATAACAGGAATAACCCCTGCATAGTTTACTTTGAGTGGAATATATGAAGAGCCCATTGACTGGACTTCACGGTTTCCAACAACTCGGCGAGCATATTGTAGCGGTATACGGCGCTGGCCTTGTGTAATATAAATTGTAGCCATGATCACAAGTACAAACAGCGAAAAGAGCACAAGGAGCGTAAAGAATGAGATCTGTCCGGCTTCTGGGCTGTCTAAGTTGAGCTGTTGAACAATAAGGCCAATCGTAGATGGTAATGATGACAAAATACCAACAGTAATGATAAGGCTCATGCCGTTACCAATGCCTTTTTCGGTGATTTGCTCGCCAATCCACATTAAGAAGATTGTACCTGTAGTCATTGTAGTGACCATGATAGCATAAAATAGCCAAGACACATCAAAAGCCTGAACTTGTAAGAGCGCAGGAGAGATAATGCCTGGGTTAGACATGTTAATCTGATAGGCGTACTTTGCAAAAAGTGTAGCTTGCAAGAACGACAAAATAAGTGTACCAAAACGTGTCCAACGATTGATTTTTCGTTTGCCAAGTTCTGGGTTTTCACGGATTTCGCGTTGTAGTGATGGTATAAGAGCTACAAGCAGCTGCAAAATAATAGAAGCTGAAATGTAGGGAACTACACCAAGTGCAAAAATAGTCATTTGGGAAAAAGCGCCGCCTGAGAAAATGTCAACAAGCTGGAACAAGTTTTGCCCGCCACCAGTAGCTTCACGGAAGTAAGCTAGTGCTACTTCACCATTGATGCCTGGAACAGGAATAAACCCTCCCACTCGATATACTACGAGCAGGAGCAGCGTGAAAACGATCTTCTTTTGGAGCTCCGGAACCTGAAAAATTCTCGTTAGCGTTGAAAACATAGGTAGTCACATCTCTTTGTAATGGAGCAGTAGTTATACTCAGATAATTGAATACTGAATATTTGCTGCTTTCAGTTTTTCTTCGGCATTTTTGGACATTGCATTCGCTTCTATGCGTACTTTCTTCGTAAGTTCGCCTTCTGATAGCAACTTAATGCCAAAAGAAGTACCTTTAACTAACCCTACATCTCGTAGAGTTTCGATGTTTACAACATCGCCGTCTTCGAATAATGCATCGATTTCGCCAAGATTAATAGCATCGAGTTTCTTTTGGAAACGTGCGTTGCTAAATCCACGACCAGGAAGTCTACGATAAAGAGGAAGCTGACCACCCTCATAACGAGCTCTTGTTTTGTAACCAGCACGGCTACCCGCACCTTTTTGGCCACGTCCGCAAGTTTTACCAAGACCTGATCCCATACCGCGACCAACGCGCTTACGGCGTTTGTACGGACGGTGAGTATTCTTTAGATTATGAAGTTCCATTATGCTCCCTTTCTCTCTGCTATAATATTTTCGCGTGTCATCATACCTGATAGCGCTTTGAATGTAGCTCTCACTTGGTTGATAGGGTTGCTTGAGCCAACACTTTTGGCCATAACATCCTTAACACCTGCGAACTGTAGAATTGATCGCACTTTAGAGCCAGCAATGATACCAGTTCCCGGAGGGGCTGGACGAAAATAGATATAAGCTCCGTCCTGTTTAACAGCCATATCATGCGGGATAGTTGCACCTTGCATAGTGACTGATTGCATATTTTTGCGTGCAAGCTCACCACCCTTACGGATAGCTTCAGTAAGTTCGTTAGCTTTTGCAAATCCGTAACCAACGCGGCCTTTGCCATCGCCAACTAGGATAAGAGCAGAAAAGCTCATCTTACGACCACCCTTAACTGTTTTAGAGCAGCGGTTGATGAACAGTACTTTTTCCATTAGATCAGACTGAGCATTTTCGCGTTTTGTATTTTCTTGTTTTGCCATGTGACTTAGTAGCCTTTATA
Organism: Chlamydiales bacterium; assembly: GCA_021372185.1. Classification (GTDB taxonomy): domain Bacteria; phylum Chlamydiota; class Chlamydiia; order Chlamydiales; family FEN-1388; genus SZAS-7. The sequence continues at coordinate 21,036 of JAJFUY010000140.1, forward strand.
ATTCATGTTTAAAACTGTAGGCCGCCAGCGCGTGCGCTGTCAGCGAGTTCAGCCAATATACCGTGATATCGAAATGGTCCGCGATCAAATACAACTTGGGTAATACCGAGCTTTTTTGCTTTTTCGGCAATCATCTCACCTAATACTTTTGCAGAGGCTTTATTTTTCTTAGCGTGCTCTGTCGTACGTAGCTCTTTAGAGTTCGTAGAAAGAGAAGCAAGAGTTTTGCCTACTTCATCGTTAATCAATTGCACTTGGATGTGCTTGTTTGTCTTTACGACGCACATTCTTGGCTTTAGATCTGTGCCCTGCACTTTCTTTCGAACGCGCATTGCTCTTCGCAACTTGCAGCCGCTACTTTTAACTTGACTTGAGTCCATTTGCTTAACCTGTTAACTTATTGGTTGCTTATTTCTTAGCAGTTTTCGCAGCTTTACCAGCTTTCTTACGTACAAACTCGCCTACATAGCGAATGCCTTTACCTTGATACGGTTCAGGTTTTTTGTGAGCGCGGATTTGGGCTGCAAACTGACCAACAGCTTGTTTATTGATCCCTGTAACTGAGATCTGTGTATTTTTATCAACCTTAACGCTGATTCCTGTAGGAATAGGCAACTGAGTTGGGTGTGAGTTACCAACTTGCAAATCAAGGATTGTACCTTGCACTGCTGCACGATATCCAACGCCGATCATTTCAAGCTTTGTTTCAAACCCTTCTGTAGTGCCTACAACCATGTTGTATACTAGAGCTCTATAAAGACCATGAAACTTTCTTAAAGCGCGGTCTTCGCTCATAACATCTACAGTTACTACGCCATTTTCTACAGCGAGTGAAATGCCAGGAACCATTGCTTGTTGCAATGTGCCTTTTGGGCCTTTCACGATAATTTCATTTTCTTTTACCTGTACATCAACTCCTTTTGGGAGATTGATAGGTGATTTACCTTTGCGAGACATGATAGTATTCCTTTACCAAACCTTACACAATAATTCGCCACCAACCTTACGGTTGCGCGCTTCAGAACCTACGAGCACGCCTTGAGGGGTGCTTACAATTGAAATTCCAAGACCGTTAAATACGCGTGGAATATCGTTGTAGCCAACATAGCGGCGACGTCCTGGTTTCGACTCGCGAGTTAATCCGCGGATTAGCGGCTCACGGTCTGCAGTATAGCGCAAAAAGATGCGCATATGTGATTTGCCAGCTTCTTGTTTAACGAGGAAGTGTTCGATGAACGACTCGTTCTTTAATAACTGAGCAATACTCTGGCTTAAAACGCTCCACTGAACATCTACGTAGCGGTGACGTGCCATAGATGCATTGCGTATGCGAGTTAAGAGATCACTTACTGGATCGTTGAAACTCATGCTTTTTCTCCATCAATAGTATGCCATTCAGTTACTAATACTGGTCTGTCTTTAAAAGGCACGCCCATTAGTCTTAATAGCTCTATACATTGTTCATCATTTGTAGCGCTGGTTACGAACGTAATGTTCATACCTTGCGAACGTTTCACTTTATCAAGGTTTAACTCTGGGAAGATCATCTGATCTTCTAGACCAAGAGAATAGCTTCCTCTACCGTCTGCTTTTGAGTTAAAACCGCGAAAGTCACGAATACGAGGGGCTGCAATATTACAGAAACGGTCAAGAAAGTCAAGCATTCTTTGGCCACGTAGTGTAACTTTTAGGCCAATCGGTTGATCTTCTCTTAGCTTGAAGTTCGAAATAGCTTTTTTAGCACGAGTTGTAATCGGCTTTTGACCTGAAATGAGTGTAAGCTCATTAACACAGTCAATTAGTGCATTTTTATCTTTTGAAGCCTCAGCTAGACCCATGCTGATAACGATCTTCTTTAAAGAAGGTACCTGCATTGTATTTTCATACTTGAATTTTGCTTGCAAAGCTGGCTTAACCAACTTAGTAAAACGGCTCTTTAGTCTCGACATTGTTTTACCTATTCCTTGGATCTCATTGAACGCCAGGTGCTTTGCTGGCCATTATTATCATAGACGAGCTCTTTGGCGCCGTCCTTAGCTACTTTAACCTGAAGCTTTACGCGATTGCCTGCTGCATCACAAGGAGCTACGTTCGAAATATGAACTGGACGTTCCATTTCTACTACGCC
>JAJFUY010000207.1 GCA_021372185.1 Chlamydiales bacterium
CTGGAGCTGGAGTTGGAGCTACAGTAGGAGCGGGCGTAGAAGTTGGGGCTGTAGGCCTGATATTCACCGGCTTTGTTTGTTTAGCAACGCTGACAGACTTAGACGATGATTTTTTAGAAATGCTTGCTTTTTTGCTTGAAACGCTGCTTGAAACCTTACTTGCAATGCTATTTGCTTTTTTGTGCATAACAGCGCTAGATTTTTGGCTTGAGTGTAGGCTTGATTTAGCCGTAGTTTTGCTGCTGCTTTTACTTTTGCTTTTGATAAGTTCTTTTTTCGTTTCTACTACTTTTTCCGCCGCTGGTGGTTTTGGTAGGGGTGGTGGAAAATTGCTAATGCCAGCATAGGCTGTATTGCCAAAGCAGAGTGCGGCACATAAAAAGCCCGTTAGTTTGTAGACCCATGAATTCATACGCTTGTCTCCATTCTTATAAACACGTTAATTCGGTATATTCTATAAAAGCCCTGTTATCGACCAAAATATTGATTTGTATCAATCAAAATGTGATTCTTTGTGAGGATTTGTAAAAATGGTAAATCATTGTTTCTCTACAGTGCATTCTGAAGCCACTTTAGTTTTGGAGGCAAATTATAGAAATCCCGAACTTTTGCGCAAAACAATTAAAGATGAAGCCAAATGTGATTTTGTTGAGGTTAGCGATCGGTGGGCAAATGTGATTTTTTTATGGCGAGATAGTCGATATTACTATGTTTGGGATAGAAAAACTGGTGATATTTATAATGATGATCCGGTCGCGGCCATTTGGTGTAAATGTGCCTATCTTGTTCCGAGAACTATACTGCATGGGCTTGTGGGCGTGATTTCTTGTGTTGCAAGGGGAGTGTTTGCTGATGTGCCGAGGACTCTATACTATGCTGGAGCCTTCACAGTATCAGCTTTTTATGGATTGTTATGTCCCTATGAGGGAAGGCGCCTATATGCGCTTTATGAAAGGGGGTATAATCGAGATGAGCTAAAAATGGACTTTAAAAATAATCGATATTTAGCTCTCTGCTTTGCTCCACTAAATTACAATGTATCAGATAAAAACGTTCGAGAAGTTAGCGCTCATGAAATTATCCGTAACACTATTAAACATAAATATGGTCTTTAGGGTGCGCGCATCCTTAGAGCTCGGCTCGCGAGGTTTGTGTTTCTTCAATATCTAGCTCATGTTCAATTTGGACTAGGGTTTTGTCGATGACTTTGCCTTGTTCCCATATTTCTAGTAGTACTCTTCTTTGTGCCTGCACAACCTTTTTTCTGGCAGATTCTAGATGCTGGTGGTTGCCACTTTCTGACGATATAAGTTTCCAGAGGTGATAGTGGTTGTTAAAGTAGGCCATGAGTATTGTCTGTTCTTCTTCGGACACGGTTTGGCTTGAATGTAGGCGGTTAATTTCATCTAGTGCTACTTGAGCAAGTGTTTTTCGGGTTTCAAGTGTTGGTTCTCCAGCAGCCACTTTGGGTAGATTTAGCCAGGAAATAAGTCTTCCAAGCGTTAAACCTGGTATAATGAGTGTTAACAGAATAACGCAAAAGACCATTTAGATAACTTCTGAGCGGCCAGCAAGCACGGCGCCGTCATTA
>JAJFUY010000208.1 GCA_021372185.1 Chlamydiales bacterium
GTAAATCCGTCAGTAAGAGCTCCCTTTTGTATTTTTTCTGCCAAGGCTTGTGCTGCCCGCAGCCCGTCATCGGCAAGCAAACCATAGGAGCGTCTTGCATGTTCCTCAAGGTATTCACACCATGCAACAGCTTTAATAGCAGATTGTGCTTTTATCGGTCCTCTATGCCCATGTTCGGCACAATCAACCAAATGGAAGATCAATGCAATTGCCGGGAATAATTTGTCATATTTTTCTAAATGTTGAGATATAAGTGGGTTGGTTTCCTTGGGAATTATTTCTAAATGAATACGGGTTGTGAATTTAATGAAAATTTCTTGCGCCTCATAATCAAAAGAAAAGCAGGGGAATTTTATATTATCACCTGGAGGCGTTGCGTCCCAATCCAACGGATTGAAGTCAGCAAGTTTTTCGAATAGAGAAATGACTTTATGTCGAATGTCTGCATTAGGAGCTCTGTTGCGCCATTCCCAAGTGGGCTGGTCGGGATAAACCATTACTTGAAACCGCTGCAGCATTCCATCGTTCGATAAGGACTTGGTGGCTTGTTCAAGGTAAGGTATTAGCTTATCTGGTTGAATGCCGCCAAAGATAGATATGCATAAGTTGGGAATAAATACTGAGCCACGCTTGATACGATCGGTATCAAAGCTTGATTTTCCATCCCATCCTTCTAAAAAGAAAGCTCTATCCCCTTCTCTTCCTTCTTTTTCCCATGATGCCAAAAGGCCGGTAAGTTCATCTCTAAAGATTAAAATTCCTTGGGGGTTATCTTGTAAAAGTTCACCCAATTTTTCAATCGTTGTATCGTTAGACTTGTAGCGTTTTGGTAAAGGATTTTTTGGCAGTTGTTGTTTGTGCGTGTTTAACTCTTCTGCGAGGCTATTTAAATTGTCTTTTTTAGAAGCCTTTGCAGCTGATTTAATTTTGCTTTCGATAGCCTCTTTCTCTGCATTATGAATCGTCATAGAAATTTCGAATGCATCAAGTTTGCTCTGATAGGCTTCTCTGGCTTGTGCCATCAAATTCCCCAGTGGATTTAAAGCGACACTGCTAGCTGGTGATTTTTTTGAGGATGGCATGCCGATATTGGCACCCCATAAGTTTGGAACTACCAGCCAGTTATCAGAAGATTTTGGCCTCACAGCACATCTTGTGCCTATAAGTGCTCCTAGATTCACCAAAGCGCCAGCTCCTATAAAATCAGGAGAACAAGGCATTCGATCTGCTTCATCTAATATCCACTCACGTAAAGGAGAGGGTAATAACGTTTCAGCATCAAATGGAGGCACTTTTCGAAGAGCGCCTTTAATTGGCTTGGGATCTGGCCAATCAGTTTCCTCTTTTAAGTGAAGAGTTAACGAATTTCTGAGATTGGTGCGCTCTCTTTTAAGGGAGCTTATTTTAAGATGGAGTTCATAAAGGTCGGTTTCATTCCGAAATCTGAGGTCGTCATCTTGGCTGTGAGGATCATGTGGTTGCGGCTCGACTTCAAAATTATGATATGATGTCGAAGGGTCTTGTTTCTCAGCGAGTATAAGAAATTGATTAGATAATTTGTGAATTTCTTTTTCGATAAAGTGTAACTGTGTCTCGAGGGTGTCTATAATTCTGCTTTTCGAAAAAACATCAGCTGAGATATCGATTAGTTCCGTATCAAATGTGTATTTGTCTAAAAGAGCTTTGGTTTCTTCTTTTCGTGAGATAGGACAAACATAAGCATCAAAACAGGAATTGTATCTACACCCAAGTTTGTTGTTTAACATGTCTTTAATGAATTTCGGAAACACAACTCCAGTAGCTTTTGTAATTTTGAATGCATTAGGTTGTGTTTTTCCATCACCCGGATTACAATTCTCGTTATCCAAAACAGTTTTCTGTTGAGATTGATCGCCGTCCGTAGCCTGGGCGGCATCATCTTTTTTGGCCGGGCCTGAGTCTTTCATTAGTTGCCCTCCGCTTGATAATGAGATTGCTCCCAAGCTTCAAGTTCCGATAAACGCCAGCGAGTAGATCCCGTGCTAAGCTTTATTGGTTTAGGGAATTTTCCATTTTTAACCCATCGCCATATTGTTGGGCGACTGATGCCATATCGGTGGGCTGCTTCGATATCGCGTAAGTATCGTGTTGCATTATTCATCACATAACCTCATTTAGTTGTTATGTGATTCATATTGAAGAGGTCGTTTTTTATTATGGATGCATCGTAAAAAGTATTCTTATTTTTCCTGCTTATAGCTCTTAAGAATTTTGTAAACATGCCCTGATGATTTCCCATGTTTAGCGGCGATTTTTTTATGAATCGCATGATCGGACATATTGGGACTTCTAGTTTTGATTTTATTGAACATGAGCTTATACTCCGCTTGCAAGCACCTCAATTCTATTTGTTTTTGTTTAGCTCTTTCGTTGCCACCTTTAGACCAGCCACGTGCTTTTTTGCTGATCATAAGAGGTCCTACATTGCTAAGGCCTAATGTATCAGCTATTTTTTGTGCTTTAGCTAAACACTCAATATAATCCCTCAGGGCATTCAGGGCTGATATCTGTGCGTAAATCTCTGGCTTGTGAAAGACTAATCTTTCAATCTCAGGGGTCATTGCTTTTCCAGTAGCACATTTCCACCAATCCCTCATTTGAATGAATTGGTTTTCTTGGAATTTTCTAAAAAATTCAACTAATTCGATAGGGTCTACATCTTTTTGTTCGTATAGTTCCCATAGTCGCAAAAAAATTGCTTTAAATGCAGGGTTGTTTTCAGCCACCTCTTTTAGAGGGATATCATCGGGAGATAAAGCATTGGATTCTCTAAAATTCATTTCTGTTTCCCTGTTGTAATAACGGGTTTTCATTGCTAGAGGCGCATATCAATAGATTTAAGTGATTTCCAAGGCGTTCCCAAGCCTGTTTCATTTCAGGCTCGTAACCATAGCGTTGGTAAATTCGCTTCACTTTGTTTTCTTCCATGTGGTTAAGGCAGCGTTCGGCTACCTCTGGAAGGACTCCAAGGGCATTCATCAATGTTGCGCCCGTTCTACGCAGGTCATGAGGCTTCCAGATGCCTTTTGAGAGGATAAGCGCATCCGTTCGCTTGCTTCTATTAGCGTGGGGGGCACTATAGCGCTGTCGATCTGCAACTTGTTTTGTTATTGTTTTTGGGCAGATATGACCGTTTCCACGGCATGCTGGAAAACACCATTCACCCTCTCCTGTTATCAAAAATAGCCTTGCGAAGTGGGTGAGGGCGAATTTAGAAAGATAAATAATGTGTTCTCGTTCATTTTTACTATTTTCTGCAGGAATTCGCCATAGCTTGCATTCAAGGTCCAAATGGGCCCAGCGAGCCTTTAGGAGCTCTCCTATGCGACAACAAGTGGCGAGTGTAATCCATACGGCTATGATGCTTGTTTCGGTCAAATTCGCTTCTGGGAGCTTCAAGGAAAGTTCTTTGATCTCATCCTCGCTTAAGACTCGATCGCGCTCGATGTTGGCTCCCCCGATGCTCTTCTTGCTCACAAAGGCCGTAGGGTCGGCCTCAAGAAGGTCGCGTGTGACGGCAAAGCGAAACATCTGGCGGATAAGGCTGAACACAACTTTTGCCATGCGATTGACTTCACGCTGAAGCAAGCGGTCTGTTATCTCGGTTATTTGAGCTTTGCGCACATCTTTGATAGCCATATCGCCGATGAATGGAAGGACATCCTTTTTCATCATGCGGCATGCTTCGGCTCCTTTGTCTTTGCGGTTCAGGAGGTCGGTCTTTGCCCAGCGGTCGAACAGATCGTTTACCGTAACTCTTCCAGCCTCTTGCTTGGCTCGATCGATTGCCCGCTCTCGTTTATCTATAATGGGGTCAGCGCCTTCGTGCTTCACCTCTTTTTTGATGCGCTCTGCCTCAATCCTGGCTGCGGGCACGGTAAGCCCTGTTACATCATTGCGGCCTAATCTAAAGGGGCCAAGTCCAGTTTTTCGTTCTTTCCACTCTGCGTCGTTTCTTACCCAATAACGTAAAATCCAGCTTTTGGAGCCTGCCGGCATAACTCGTAGCACTAATCCTTTAATTTGAGAATCGCGAATATAGAGGGGCTTTTCGCTTGGCTGAAGCCGTCGGCAAAAGTCATCGGCATTTGACTTTGGGATTACATTCTTTGTCATCAGCTCTCTTTTCGTGTGGCGGATATGTGGCGGGTAAGACCACCTAGTATTTAAGGCTACAAGATAAGACAGCAATGTGATATAAATCAATCTTAAAAGATGGTTTGGGCGTGATTTCGATGAGACTAGATGAGACAGGAAAATGTGGCGGAAAACAGCTCAATACTTGCATGGGGTGTAAGGGGTCGGAGGTTCGAATCCTCCCACTCAGATTCTTTTCTTTTCTCGATACAATTCTATTTAAAATTTAATACTGCGTGGTCTATTTTGCAGAAAATAGGTGGATATTATGCAAAGTACTATGCGGGCGATGGTTTTTGAAAAACCAAAGACTCCTCTTCGATTACTGAATGTGCCAATTCCCGCAATTGGGCCGGGACAGGTTTTGTTGAAGAATGAAGCTTGTGGTGTTTGTCGTACTGATTTACATATTGTTGATGCTGATCTTACTCATCCAAAGTTGCCGCTTATTTTGGGGCATCAAATTGTGGGAAGGGTTGTGCAGGTGGCAGAGGGGTGTACGCGCTTTAAAGTGGGTGATCGCGTTGGTGTGCCCTGGCTTGGTAAATCATGCGGACATTGCTCTTATTGCCAAGCGGGAAAGGAAAACCTTTGCGATAATGGCCTGTACATGGGCTATCAGCTAGATGGTGGATATGCTGAGTATACTGCGGCCTATGAAGAATTTATTTTTGCTATACCTGATAAGTATACAGCTGTTGAGGCCTGTCCTCTGTTGTGTGCTGGATTGATAGGCTTTAGAACGCTAAAGCTCTCTGGAAGTGCCCAGAAATTAGGGTTTTATGGCTTTGGTGCTGCTGCAAGCCTTCTTGCGCAAGTAGCAGTGTATCAGGGAAAAAGCGTGTATGCATTTGTTAAGCCGGGAGATGAGAAAGGAAAAGCCTTTGCAAAACAGCTGGGAGCTGTTTGGGCAGGAGGTTCTGATGAGCCAAGCCCTGTACCGCTTGATGCTGCATTAATTTTTGCGCCAGCAGGTGAGCTTGTTCCTGAAGGCTTAAAAAACATAAAAAAGGGCGGCTGTATTGTGTGTGCAGGCATACATATGAGCAATATTCCTGAATTTCCTTACTCTCTTTTATATGGGGAAAAGACTCTACAATCTGTTACAAACCTCACTCGCGTTGATGGCCAGGAGTTCTTTGAAATTGTCAAAGATGCAGATATTAAAACCTACGTTACAACCTACCCATTAGAAGAAGCAAATCAAGCTCTTGATGACTTTAGAGCCGGTAAATTGAAAGGATCGGCCGTTCTTGTAATTTGATTTACTTGAGGGTATAAGGATTTGAGCCCTTCAGGGCGACTGAGCGAAGCCCGCCGTGACCGCAGGGAACGGTGGGAAAGGGCAAAAAAGATGAGAGCCCGGCTGAGGGCGATTGAATCACAAGATTGAATCGCCCTCAGCCGGGCTCTAAGGTGTTTCTCTAAACACCCACCGTTCCCTACGGTCACAGTGGGCTTCGTTCTGTCGCCCTGAAGGGCTCTAAAACCTGGATAACTAATCCTTAAGCAGGTTGTGGGACTGCAGGGCGCTCTTTTGCAGACCATAGGGGGAGCAAAAAGAGAACTGCCACGATGCTTGCGCCAATGATGGTGCTGAAATGGCCACCCCAGCCAAATTCTTGAATGATGAAGCCGAGAGGGTATCCTGCACAGGCTGCTCCCATATAGGAGATGCATGAGACAAAGCCTGATGATGTGGCAATGGCGTTTTTGTTGGCAAGCTCTACTGCGGCAACGCCGATGAGCATTTGAGGCCCAAATACCATGAAGCCAATGAGGGCTAAGCTTGCAGATTCTAGCCAAGCTTCTCCTGCTGGCACTATGCTAAAGAAGAGTATGGCAAAGACTAATCCTAGAGAAAAGAGCACGTTTACCGGGCCTCTTTTTGCGCCAAATAGACGGTCTGATGCCCAGCCAGCAGCAAGGTTGCCAAAGAAACCTCCTACTTCGATCATGGTTGTCATGCTGTTGGCAGCAACGAGTGAGTAGTCGCGCGTTTCTTTGAGATAAAGCGGGGTCCAGTCACTCATGGCGGTTCTTGCAAAGTAGACAAAGAAGTAGGCAAGGCCTAAAAGCCAGAGGCTTGGGTTTGTTAATACGTGGTTTACAAGTGTATCCCATGTTGATGTAGAGGAGCTTTCTTTGGTAACAGTTGGCACAACATCATTACGATAGACATCAATTGCTGGTAGGCCCACGGCTTGTGGGGTGTCTCGGAGGCGGTTAATCATCAAAAATCCGCCGGCAATACAGATGATACCGGGAATATACATACCTGATCTCCAGCCTATATGCTGTACTAAAATTCCGGCCAAAAATGCTATAGAGAAGGCGCCTACGTTATGGCACACATTCCAGGTAGACCACCAAGATCCGCGTTCTGATTTTGAATACCATGATACAAGCAAGCGAGAACATGCCGGCCAGCCAAAGCCTTGAAACCAGCCATTTAACCCCCACAGCACGGCAAACACAATAAGTGAGGATGACATACCAAAGATAATATTTATGATACCGGTTGTAATAAGACCAAAAGCCATGAAGTAGCGAGGGCTTGATTTATCTGACAAAATACCGCTAAAGAACTTACTAAAGCCATAGCTAATAGCAAGGATACTTCCTAAAATACCAAGCTCGGCTTTGGTGTAACCAAGATCTGCGATGATGCCGGGCATAGCAAAGGCAAAGCTTTTACGAGTAAAGTAATAGAGGGCATACCCAATAAACATAGAATAGAGCGTACGTATGCGCCAGGTGCGGTAAGATTTGGCAACAACAGCCTCATCTTGGATTTCTTGTATGTGAGCCGCTGGTGTAAAGAAACTAAATAGTCTGCCTAAAAATGATTTCATTACGTATGCCTTCAATAATAAAATTAAAAAGTATTATACAACATTTAGGGAATTAAGGGAAGGTGTAAGTATCACTAGGGTTTCAATTTGGTTTGTCCCTGGGAAAAAGAGGTAGCTACTTGCCCATGAGACCTTCCACTCAGGGTGATGTGCCTTTATATAGTCAAGATCACGCTCTAGGGACTTCCATTCACAAGATATGTAAGCAATTTCCTTTAAATCTTTAGTAGCCAAAAGTTTTTGGGTAAGTTCTATACCCAAACCCTTTCTTGGAGGGTCAACTATTAAAACATCAGCTCCTTCGACAAGAGCAGGACTTGTTTCAGCCTTACCTATAATAAAGTATAGTTTTTTCTTTGTGTCGTAGTCTAAACGATCAGCTGCAAGGGTAAAGTACATTTTGCTTGTTGGTTCAAGCTCTACTAGTCTTACCTCTTTACTTTGCTTTGCAAGAGAGAGGCCTATTACGCCAATTCCTGAGTAAAGCTCGCAGATTATAGAATCACTCATAACATGCTTCTGCAAGTCTAAAATGAGTCTCTCATACATCTGGAGGTTGGCTTGACCAAAGTGTGATGGCCCTATAGCTATATCAAGGCCGGCAATGTTCTCCCAAATAACATCTGGGCCTATTATTTTCTGCCAAAATTTACCAAAAATCGTGTTTTGGGGCTTGTTGTTAGAGTTAAACCAGATTGAGTGAAAAAATTTTGGGTCGTAGATTTTTTGACAAAAGGTAAACCAGGTGTCACTGAGTGTTTTCATGTTCAACACAAGGCTAAGCTGCACCTTGCCGGTGCTTCTTTCTACAACGCATTGAATATAGCGCAAATCCCCCTTGTGGGTTGCCTCGTCATAAATTGACGCACCATCTAAAGCTTCTTTTATACGTCTTACTGCTTCATTAATGCTGGGGTGATGCACTTGGCATTGTGGAATTGCCACTACATGGTGTGTGCCTTTTTCAAAGAGTCCAATGATTCCAGGGGGTCTGACAGCAAGTTTTGCGCGAGATCTCCAACCGCGGATATCTCCTTGGGAAAATCCTAATTCTATTTGCCAGTTATCAGAAAAATATTTACTTGCATGACTAAAGATTTCCGGAGGGTTTTTGCATGAATTGATCACGCATCCAGAGCATTGAACAAAATGTACACAACCTATTTCGCTATTCATAAGAATAGTATATACTAGTCGTCTATTTTGAGGTGTATAATGACAAGCTTTGCCCCAAATCAGTTTTTTGACCTCTCCACATTCAGTCATGCGGCACTTTTTGATGGCTGTGAGTATGTCTGGCAGGCATTAGATAGAATTCAGGAATATCTTAAAAAGTACACTCTTGGCACAACTCAAATATACAAAGACGCCTATCTTGTAAATCCATCAGAAATAAGTATTGGAGCCGGCACCATCATAGAGCCTGGCGCTTACATACAAGGCCCTTGCATCATCGGTAAAAATTGCCACATACGCCATGGCGCCTATATCCGCGGTAATTGTATTATTGGAGACTCATGCGTTATCGGCCATACAACAGAGCTCAAGAATTCAATTATTTTAAATAATAGCAACGCCGCTCACTTTGCCTACCTTGGCGATACTATTCTAGGAAGCCATGTGAACCTAGGAGCTGGTGTTAAGTGTGCTAACTTAAGACTAGATGGCAAAAGCATATCCATAGAAAAAGTCCCCACCAATAGACGCAAAATCGGTGCTATCATCGGCGACAACGCTGAAGTTGGCTGTAACACAGTCTTAAACCCAGGCACATTGCTTGGCAAACATGTGATTGTTTATCCTAGCCTTAATTTTGGAGGCTATGTGCGTGACAATAGTGTTATAAAACCATCCACAACCGTTCAAATCATAAAAAAGAGTTAATATGCAAACGAGTGCAAAGCAGGCATTTTCAGAACAAGCAAAGCTTGTGTTAGAGCCCTATAAAGAGCGTTTCGAAGATGAAATGAGAAAATCGTTTGATGATTTTGGCCCTCATAATAGCGTGCGCGAAGCAATGGAATATGCCCTAAAAGGTGATGGCAAGCGCTTTCGTCCGAGCCTAGTCTATATGGTAGCTGATGGCCTTAATACTGGCTGCAATGTTACACCTGCAGCATTGGCTGTAGAGTACTTTCATACCTCATCTTTAATAGCTGATGACCTTCCATGCATGGATGACGATGATTTTCGTCGCGGTCGCGCAACAACCCATAAAGTATATGGCGAGTCTATTGCACTACTTGCAAGCTATGCTTTAATTGCCTCAGGCTTTGAGCAGATAGCAAAAAACGAGTGTAAAAATGCAGAAGTTAACCGCTTAGCAGTTTTACAGGCGTCAAAAACGATGGGAGCTTCTGGGCTTATTGGAGGCCAGTTTTATGACCTGTTCCCAACAAATCTTGATAAAGAAAAGCTCCTTTTAATTTTAGATATGAAGACATGTGCACTCTTTGATTTGTGCATGACACTCGGCTGGCTTTTTGGCGGCGGAAAATTAGAGCTTTTAGACACGGTACATAAAGCAGCGTACCATTTTGGTATGGCGTTTCAGATTTTAGATGATTTAGATGACAGCCAAAAAGATGCTGATGCTAACCGTGTTGTGAACTTTGCTAACATGTTTGGTATTAAAGAAGCAGTAATGGCCGTGCAACAAAACTGCACAGCATTTGAACAATTACTCGTAACTCTTGGATTGCAAAATACGCCTCTAAATAGCCTCTCAAACGGCTTAAAGCTTTTGAGTAAAACGTTTGAATAATACTGCCGTCAGTCTAGAAGAGGAACTCAAGCGTTATTTTGGTTACAATACCTTTCGCCCTTTTCAGACTGAAATTATACATGCACTGATGCAAAAACGTGATGTGCTTGCTATATTACCTACAGGAGCTGGTAAATCTCTTTGCTACCAGCTTCCTGCAATGCTTATGCCGGGTATTGCTATAGTTGTTTCGCCTCTTATTTCCCTCATGCAAGACCAGGTTGTATCGCTCTTTAAAAACGGAATTTCTGCCGCGTTTGTTAATAGTAGCTTGCCTCCTAATGAAATTAGAGAAGTGCTAGAAAATCTGTCAGACTACAAAATGATTTACGTGGCCCCAGAGCGGCTTGTAGACCCTGATTTCTTAGAACACCTCAAAAAAGTACAAGTGTCATTTTTTGTAATTGATGAGGCGCATTGCATCTCTCAATGGGGCCATTCGTTTAGAGTAGAATATCGAAAGCTTTCGCTATTGAAAGAAGTGTTCCCTGCCTGTCCTGTCATTGCCCTAACAGCTACTGCTACACACGATGTTGAAAAGGATATTCAGACGCAGTTAGCTATGAAAAACCCTACCTTAATTAAGGGAAGCTTTGACCGTCCAAATTTAATGATTCGCGCCCTTGCAAAGCAAAAGCCAGAACAGCAACTCATGGCGTTCCTGAAAGAACATGAAAATCAATCAGGAATCATCTACGCCTCAACAAGAAAGGGTGTTGATATCACCTACAATGCACTAAGCCGTGCTGGATACTCTGTAGGCCGCTACCATGCGGGTATGTCAGAACAAGATAGATCTGCAATGCAGAATGCATTCTTACACGATGAAACTACCCTTATGGTGGCAACGGTGGCTTTTGGCATGGGTATACATAAGCCTGATGTGCGCTTTATTGTGCATATGGACATGCCAAAAAGTATTGAGCAGTACTACCAAGAAATAGGAAGAGCCGGCCGTGATGGTCTGCCAGCAGAGTGTCTTATGCTGTATGGCGTACAAGACCTACTTGTCTACAAAAGCTTTCTAGAACAGATTGATGACCCAGCTATTCGCCAACTCACGCGCCAAAAAACAGATAGCATGTACCGCTACTGTACCTCATTTACATGCCGTAGATTTGATCTTCTAAAATATTTTGGTGAAAAATATACCAAAGGCCCCTGTTCAAGCTGTGATATCTGTTTAGCTGAGTTTGATCAAATTGATGGCACACTTATTTCTCAAAAGATTTTATCATGTGTATTTCGCCTCAAACAAAATGCAGGTATACGCATGCTTACAGAGGTGCTACGAGCCTCTAAAAACCAAGCAATATTAGACAGGCACTATGATGAGTTATCAACATACGGCCTTTTAAAAGAGATGTCAGAGCAAGAGGTGCGCTACTATATTGAATCGCTCATCCACCAGGGGTATCTCCAGTTATCTGAGGGAGAGTATCCGGTAGTACAGTGGACAGAAAAGTCACCCACCGCAGTAAAAGGCCAAGAATCTATTCTCTTTATCAAGAAGGTGTTCAAGGCGCCAAAAGAAGAGCGTGAGCGTTTTAAAAAGAGCCAAACTCAAGTTATTGAATATAACGACGAAATCTTCCAAGCCTTACGTGCATTACGTTTAGAGATCGCCCGCGATGAATGCGTACCCCCATTTGTGGTCTTCAGTGACCGCGCCTTGCAAGAAATGGCCGCCCACATACCCACCACCCAAGATGAATTCTGCCGCATCAACGGCGTCGGCCCCATCAAGTGGCTAAAATACGGCAAACCCTTCCTAAAAGCCCTATCCGCCTTCAAAAAATAAGATGTGGGCCACAGGTCCACGTTCATTATTAGCCCATAATGTAGCCCCGACGGGGCAAATTATGGGAACGATGATAAATTAATATCTGGAGCCACGCATGTGGCGATTCATTATTATGATTTAGCCGCCACATGCGTGGCTCTGTTATTTTTTTATATGCCCCCACAGTTTGCACCTAAAGGCGCTACACT
Source organism: Chlamydiales bacterium (assembly GCA_021372185.1). Classification (GTDB taxonomy): domain Bacteria; phylum Chlamydiota; class Chlamydiia; order Chlamydiales; family FEN-1388; genus SZAS-7. The sequence continues at coordinate 11,788 of JAJFUY010000208.1, forward strand.
GTGGGCTAATAATAAGGTGTACCTGCGGCACACAAATTAGTTAGTTTTCTCGGATGGGAAAGGTAGATCTATCTCAAAACCTTTCGTGGGTTAAAAGATGAAATAAGGTAAGTGGCGGACTTTGTGTTCTTTGGCTACTGTTTGATAGACAACTTTGTATTGGCGGGGTGTTCCTACCATGCCCATTCTTTGGCAACGTAGCAAAAATATGGCTTGAGGCACGTTTATGAGGAGGGGGCCGCGCTTTCTTTCTTGATTATTTGCGTGACGAATTTCTTTTCTGAGGCTGTGGCTGGCTACAAAGGTGCCAGAACGGCCAATACCGGCGCTGCAGTGCACTGTGATTGGGTTATTGGTGTCGCCTATGAGCTTATCAACGGTATCTAGAAGTGTTATAAATAAATCAAAATCTGGTACTTTGCCGTCTGGCCAATTTTCATAGTGGACCTGTTTGATAATTTTTTCGGTTGATGCATTTTTGGCTATAAAGGTGCGGATAACTATTTTGTGGCTGGGTATGAGCGGGCTTGTTGCTATGTGTTCAACGTTTGTTAAGGTGACTGTCCAGTCATCAAATGTAATTTGAGGTATAGTCCAGTAGCTTGCGCATTTGATTTTGCCCTCTTCTTCTGCCATTACAAGCGTTACAATCACTCGGGAGTCGTTATGTACTACTGCCTTCCAAAAGTCTTGTACCGTGTCATCTAGTGGCCCTTGTGTAACCATATAGTTTTGTGCTGGGGTCTCGACATCGTTTGCGTTTACGTAAAATCCTTCAATATCTTGGCATGATCGTGTTTCGTCGTAGGCAAATAGATGGCCATTGCGATTTTTATTTTTATTCTGGCTTGCAGTTGATGCTTTTATCCCACGTTCAATATGGTCTGAGGCGCGGCACATGGCCTGAAAGCCGGGATTTACCTTTCTATATTTTTCGGCATGTCGTGCCATTTCTTCGCAGGTTTCTTGGTAGGCTTTTAGGCGTCTATGGGGCTTTACGTACCAGCTAGAGTCTTTTAGTGCTTTTAGATTGGGTATATCTGATGAGATTTTAGAAGATTTGTAGTCGGAATTTTGTCCATCCCAAGCTTTTAACGGTCGAATGCACAGGCAAACGACCGTTAAAAAAAGAATTAAAAAAGCTGTGATGAGCTTTTGGGTCATATCTTAGGCTTTAGCGTCTTCTAATTCTGCTTCATCTATTTCAGATTGAGGCATTGTATAACCAGCGGCTCTTTGAGCCAGCTTTTCTTTGTTGCTTGCCATAACTAAAGCTTCAATTTCTTCTAACATCTTTGAGTTTTTACGTAGGTCGTCGCGTACTGTATCGCGGCCTTGACCTAGGCGTAGGCCTTTATAGCTAAACCAAGCACCTTTTTTCTCGACGATGCCAAGATCTGAGGCAATATCAAGTACAGAGCCTGCTCTTGAGATGCCTTCATCAAAGAGAATGTCAAATTCACCAATCTGAAATGGTGGCGCCATTTTATTTTTTACAACTTTTGCTTTTACGCGGTTACCCACTTCTGCGTTATCAGCACCCTTAATACCCGTTACACGGCGAAGGTCAATACGTACTGATGAGTAGAACTTCAACGCGCGGCCGCCTGTTGTTGTTTCTGGGTTACCATAGACAACGCCAATTTTATCGCGAATCTGGTTAATGAAGATGGCGCAGGTATTGCTTTTGCCAAGAGATGCTGTAAGCTTACGAAGGGCCTGAGACATCATACGAGCTTGCAAGCCCATAAATTGATCGCCAATTTCGCCTTCAAGTTCTGCTTTTGGTACAAGGGCAGCAACTGAGTCAACTACGATAACGTCAATGGCGTTAGAGCGAGCGAGAGTCTCTGCAATGTTTAGAGCCTCTTCACCGCAGTCTGGTTGAGAAATAAGTAGATCGTCGATGTTTACGCCAAGGCGTCTTGCATAGGCTGGATCTAGGGCGTGTTCTGCATCGATGTACGCTGCGACTCCGCCTGCTTTTTGAGCATTAGCCACGATGTGCAATGCAAGTGTTGATTTACCAGATGATTCTGGACCAAAAATTTCTACTACTCTACCACGAGGCACGCCGCCAATACCAAGAGCTAGGTCTAAAGAGAGTGCCCCTGTTTTGATTGAGCTTATTTCGCGGTTTTCTGAGTGCTTACCAAGCGTCATGATGGCGCCGTCGCCAAATTGCTTCTTAATGTTGCCA
>JAJFUY010000212.1 GCA_021372185.1 Chlamydiales bacterium
GCCAAAATAAACTTTGTTACTAAAGTCTTACGACTTTAGGAGCTGACTATATAGCCTCTTAGTAAAGCTATTAGTTGTGGGTCCCTTGCGAAAATTAGGTTTGGCAATTTGCTAGTAATTTTACCAATCTTTTGATTTTGAATTAAATCCCCTACTCGATTGAGTATGGTGGATTTAATTCAAAATCAAAATCTTAGCAAACTTACTAACAAATTCCCTAAACCTAAATTTCGCAAGAGACCCGTCAGAAATTACTTATATATTTAAAACGCAAGATCTCAAATTAAAAAAATTTGGTTCCGCGCACAAGCTCCTGAGCGCTCATCATTTCTGATAAGCACCTACTTGCTTGTACACTATTCACTTATACTGTCAAAGACCACCTTACGTCTAGCGTAAGTCTCGCTCGTTTTCGTTGTTTAGACGATCACATTTGCGAAAGATGGCATAAATTTACACAAGCGGCGAATTTCCTGCAAGCGTCAGATGAAAAAAGTTTCGTTCTTTACTTAAAAAAATTAGGGATAAGTGGAAAAATAGTGCCTGAAAACCACTTCTGGGATGCTTTTTGGATTATTTGACTATATGTTGGATATGGGTAAATTATGTGCGATAATTTACGTAATGGGATGTTTTCTCTCATAGCCAGGGTGATAACACTTAGAGCTTCTGCTGCTACTGGAGCTACAAGAGTACACCCTAATATCCTGGATGAGAAGCGTTTAGTGACAAACTTCACAAAGCCATCGGTGTCACTTTGGCATATAGCCTTATCTGATTCTGTGAGAGAAACGATATATGTTGTGATCTTTGAGTTGCCATATAGGGTTATCGCCTCTTCTTCTGTAAGCCCAATACTTGCTACTTCTGGGTCTGTATAGGTCACTCTTGGGATGACCTCACGTTTGGTGAGCTTTTTGGCAAAAATTCTGGGCATTAACAGATTATGAAGTACAGTACGTGCCTGATTTACAGCCGCATGAGTAAAGAACGGCTCACCTTGCGCATCACCTATTACCCATATATGACTTTGGCTAGTTCTTCCATAGACATCACTTACGATGCCGGAATCTGTATGGTCTATGCCACAAGCATTGAGGTTTAGTGTCTCTATGTTAGGCCGGCGTCCTGTAGCTATAAGTAGCTTACTTACACGTACTTGATACTCTTTATCTTCTGCTTTATCATAGATATGCACGATAAGCTTATCGTTTTCTTGCCTTACACGTGAGACCGCCTTTGCTAAATAGAGCTCAACACCCTCTTTGATAAGGCATGATTGCACAAGCTTATGCACTTCGGGCTCTTCAGTACTTAATACGCATTCTTTTTGCTCTATCAAAGTGACGCTTGTTCCTAGACGTCTAAACGCTTGAGCAAACTCACATCCTGTTTGCCCTCCGCCTACAATAGCAATTGATTCTGGTATCTCAGTCAGTGAGAAGATATTTTCACTTGTATAGTAGGGAACTTCGTCTAACCCCTTAATAGCTGCAACTTTAGGGCAAGATCCTACGGCAATTACAATAGATTTAGCTGTTAGGAGCTGTTTTTGCCCGTCAGAGCTTGTTACTTGTACTGTATGAGGGTCAACAAATGAACAAACAGATGAATAGGTATCTATTCCAAGCTGTCGAAGAGCCTCTGCACTATAAGGAATTCGCGCCTCTTCCACCACTTCTCGCACACGTTGAAGCGCCCGATTTGACTGGAAGTTACTCATTACCATATCAATACCAAAAAATCCTGAGCGCCAGATCTCATGAGCAATATTGGCAGAAGCGATAAATGTATTACTTGGAATGCAACCAAAATGGGCACAATCTGCGCCATATTGGCCCTTATCAATAAGAAGAACGCGTTTTTTAGCTGCAGCTAGGCCTTTGGCTATCTCAAGGCCTGCGGCTCCCGCCCCAATCACGATTGCGTAGTAGTTTGTCTGTGTAGTCATCTTGACTTACACATACACATTGCAGATCTTATTCTCAATCTTGATCTTGATCTTATTCTGTTTTTTCTCTCGTAACTCAAAAGGAAAAACAAGAAAACTAGAAAACAAGAATAAGAATAAGATCAAGATTGAGATTGAGACCGAAAACCTTTTACTTCCCAGTGGTTTTGAGGAGACTATCGGACGCATGACGCTCAAGCGCCAACTGGATCAGGCGGTCAATGAGCTCGACATACCCTATCCCTGATGCCTGCCAGAGTTTGGGATACATGCTAGAATTGGTGAAGCCTGGGATGGTGTTGATTTCATTTACCAGGAGTTTGCCGTCATTACGTAAGAAAAAGTCAACGCGTGCCATGCCTGAGCAGCATAGTACTTCAAAGGCACATATGGCAAGCTCTTGTACTTGGTGTGCTTGGCTTGCTGTTAATGATGCCGGAATCTCTAGTTGGAGTTTGTCGTCTAAGTACTTGGCTTCAAAGTCATAAAACTCATATGAGGTAATCACTTCGCCAGGAACTGATGCTATGGGATGATCATTACCTAAAACGGCACACTCTATTTCACGGCCAACGACACACTCTTCTACCAGCACCTTTTTGTCATACTCAAATGCCTTGTCAATAGCTTCTACAAGCTCTTGAACGGTTTTTACCTTACTTACAGCAACAGATGAGCCTAAATTTGCCGGCTTTACAAAAAGTGGTAAGCCTAGCTGTTCTGCAATACCTTCAGCATCTATATTCTGGCGATGTGCTGCATACAGTGTTCGAAACTTGGCAACAGGGATGCCGGCATCTCGCAATATGCGCTTTTGCATATCCTTATCCATACCAACGGCCGAGCCGCACACATCAGCTCCTACAAAAGGCAGGCGCGCAAGCTTTAGAAATCCTTGCACCGTGCCATCTTCACCATATGGCCCATGTAAAACAGGAAAAACCACGTCTACACGTGCCTCTGGCATGGTAACTGGAGCGCGTGTTGAAACCGGAACACACATTTGAGTTGTGCCCAACAACAATTCTTGGGGCTTTTGTTCAAGGAGGGCCTGCACCTCTACATGGTGCCAGTGGCCTACTTTGTCAATAAAGATGGCAATAGGTTCATACTTTGCAGGATCAAGGCTAGCAATAACATTTTGCGCAGATACTAGCGATACTTCATGCTCACAAGATACGCCACCACAAAGAACTCCAACCCTGATTTTTTCTGCCATCTGTATCCTCAATATTCAATCGTTGTGATTGTGGCATATTGTCGGGTTTTGCTGCGAGGTAGTTTTTATTGATTCTTGCTCTCTAAAACTGCTACTATATATGGCATGAAAAAAGAGACAAAAACTTTCCCCCGATTTGTGCACATTCTTTGGATGCTACTGCTCATTATTGCTTTACGAGCAGGGTACTACTGGACATCCGACGGCTTTAGTGTTTCAAAAATTAAGAATACATTTCCTGTTACAAGCGAGTGGCAGCTTTCTCCCCCATCAACAAAAGAACAAAAGCAGATACACGCCATTTGTGCCCAAGAGTTTCGCTATTTAGGTAAAGGCTCCCAGGTATATGCCTTTATAAGTGAAGATAGGCAATACGTACTAAAGCTCTTTAAATGCTACCACCTCAAACCCGTTGACTGGATAGCCCGCCTGCCACTTCCAGAAGCTATTGCCAAAATGCGCGATACAGCCCTTGACAAGCGCTATAAAAAAATTGACACATCGCTTAAAAGCTACAAAATTGCCTCTCAGTCTCTAAAAGATGAATGCGGCCTCATTTCCTTAGAAATCGTGCCCACACCTGTTTTAGACCAAGAAGTTGTCTTATTTGACAAGCTTGGCCGCAAACACACCATTAATTTAGGCGATTATGGCTACATCCTGCAAAAACGGGCAGATTTAGTCTATCCACGCCTCTCTTACTGGATAGCCAATAACGATCTAGAATCTGCCAAAAAGGCCATACACTCAATGATTGCCCTCATTGTGCAGAGAAGCCGAAAAGGTATCCAAGACTCAGACCCAGACCTCCATAAAAATGCTGGCTTAATTGGCACTACAGCCATCTTCATAGACCTTGGTAGCTTCCACGCCAACAAAGAGGCCAAAAATGAAGAAGTCTACATGCAAGACATCAACAAAATCACCAATCGCCTGCGAGAATGGCTCGAAAAGCAGTCTCCAGAGCTTCATCAGTACCTTTTGCAAGAAATAAAAAGCGCGTCAAGCTCTCACTGGCAAAAGCCGGTCTAGCATTTTGTAAAATTTTATTTTATAAATTCTTTTAGTGCCTGGCTAATACAGTCAGCACCCGCTTTATGCCAGGTGTTCTCATCAATAATCTCAATAAGACCCTCATGCCATCCCCAGCCGTTAGCGTGCTTAAAATCGCTATGAACTACTAAGAAGTGTTTCGCGCCCAGATTTTTATCTGCAGCCGCTTTATAGAGTTTTTCTGCGCCTAGTAATAACCCATCAATTCGTTTTTTGTCACTTGCCTCATTAATCTGCACAAACACATAGAGAGGCCCTTTTTTTGCATAGTAATGAAAACCTTGGCTTGCCAATCCATGACCGGCAGTGCCAGCAACAATAAAATCTTTATATGGTTTTGAAGTACATTCTGTTACAAAAGCGTCAATATCATATAGATCAAATTTTGGCTCAATGGTACCAAATACACCATCTTGGCTCTTTTTAAAATGGGCTTTCTCATTGTCAGGCACATATGGGGGATATAAAAGCCCCATACCTTTACAATATTTTTCAAATTCAACAAAATCCTTAGAAGGCACCGCGCGTGCATGAGAGTGTAGTGGGTGAAGAAACGCTTCATTAATCATAAGAATCCTTATATGTTACATATCGCGCGCAGCTCGTAAATAGTTCCAGCCCGAGATATCTGGGTCAAACACCATACGTTCTCTTGCCCAGTAGCTATTATTACTGTCGGTAAACTGTTGAACTTCATCTGAAAAAAGATCACTTGGTTCTGCAACTATAATACAAAGCGACTTTATGTGTTGCTCTAAGGTATTTAGTCTAGTTATTGTCGCTTTAATTTCTTGATCTGTAAGGTAGGGCTTTAAAGACTCTGCAAGCTTTTCTTTGTTTGCACAAAGGTTTAGTACCTGATTTTTAATGGTTTCAGTCATAGCGGGAGGCATGCGCAGCATTAACGAAGAGTTGTTGGGAATAATGCCCATTAAAGTTTTTTGGGATCGCACATCATCACCATTCTCAGGGACCGCATTCACACCAAAACTGCAGTCTTCATCAATGCCTGTAACTTTACCAGAATCTGAAATAAAGTAATTACCTGGGTGCCTATCAACTTGGCCTGTTATCCAGTCTTTAATCTGTAATTTCAGTAAGCCTTCCATAGTCTTTGCATTGTCTGGCTTAAAATTTGCAAATACAGCCTGTTTACCCACAAGGCGAACGGCTCCTGTTATAGGATCAGTTTCCGGCTTTACATCGCGAAATTTTAGCTGTGAGCTTACCAAGTTTAATTCCCTGTCAGTCGGCTTTTTTGGATCATCAAGTAGGTGTAAATAGGCATCCTCAGGAATAACTACAGTATTGTATCCTGTAAGTACAGGACTTTTACCCTCTGCTGTTTCCATCAAAATGCCGCGCTGGCCATTTACGGTGGCAAATTGTGTTCTTACAGAACTTGGATCACCCGGAAAAAGTAACTCGTCAACCACACTGCTTGCAACGGCTCGTGAAGTAAAGTGCGCATTTTTACCCACAGGTATGCCTGAGGCCTCTGCTGTACCAAAAAGCTTTTCTTTTACAAGCTTGCCTTTGGTAATTGTTGAGGGATCTGCCTTAAAAACACCAACGCCTGAAACACCTTCATGTGTAAAGGGAACGGCAATAACCGTGTTAACGGCACCCTTGCCTACTGGTTTGGGATTATCCACAGTAAGCTCTGTTGGGGCAAACTGTATAGAAGTTATAAAGTTTGCTCTGTCTGCTAAGCTCATAGCAGCAGGAGTAAAGTGTGCCTGCAGGCTTTTAATGTTAGAGCTTAGCTCTGCTGGCAAATTTGGGAGGTTTGCGGCTATTTCAGAAAGCGTTTCTACCACTTCTGACAACACAACTCTATCAAATCCACGTAAGCGAGAGGCATCTAAATCGCGAACTAAGCTTGTAAAACTTTCTAAGCTCAGTTTTTTAACTTCTGATTTAATGTTGATTTTCCACTCAGGATCGACCTTAGCCTGATCAATCAATTTATTAAACTGAGAATGTTTGGGGGCAGTGAGCTTTTCTCCGATACTCCGTAAAAAAGTAAGCACTTTTACTGCAACTGTCCCAGTGGTTAATGCTTTTCTTGCTGCAACGGGTGAAGATGAAGCTGAGGTAAATTTCATAGCACTTGAAAGACTAATAGAATTTGTAGAATTTCTGAATAAGGTTCTTCTTTCTGTAGCTACTAACTTTGTAAGACTTGATGATTTTTGCGTGGGGGAACTTTCTGCAATCGGAAAATTTGCAGAACTTGAGAGCGGGGAATTTGAAATATTATTATTCAAAGTTTTGCCTAATTAGTACGTATTTTCCTTCAACAGTTTCATCCAGGCCACTTCAACCTGTAAAAAGTCTTCAAAACCTGTAAAAAAATAGTCAAAATCAAGTGTTTCTAGGCTAAAATTCCTAAATAAATAGATGTCGTCTGTATCTTTATCCAGGCCAAGACTTGCCTCTTTTAGCTCATAGCCAAATAAATTGGCTGAGAGCATAGCATGCATGCATTCTTCACGTTTTTCTTGTGGTAGACCGCCTATTTTAGCGTAAAGAGTAATGCTTTTATCATCTTCGGTCTTTTCTAGAGTTGCCGAATACTGGACAGACTCTATGATAAAACCAAGCGTAATCACACCCTCCTCGTTAAAAACAAGAGGTGAAATACCTGTTTTTTCCTCCAATTTAGAGAAAAAATCCTCCAAAAGCATGCCTAATTCCCTTTATCTTAATTATACCTGAGATAAAAATGTGTGTATAGTTATTTTTTACATTCAAGTCGGCTTTGTGCCAGAAAGGATAAGCTAAAGTATGTGATTTTTTCACCACTGAGATCACTGAGCACACTGAGACCATTGAGAGCACCGAGAAGAGTCGCCACTGGCGTGGCTCACTAGTTTTTTTACCAGTATTCCCACAGTTTGCACCTGCGGTGCTACACTAGTGGGCTAATAATAAGTTGCACCTGCGGCGCAAAAAAACCAAAAACCGCACACACGCGTTTTCATAATTGTCTTCCTCAATCCATTTCAAACGCGACCGCACAATGTATCAAAAAACATGTAATTTTTGCGCCGCAGGTGCAATTTATTATTAGCCCATCAGTGTAGCGCCGAAGGTGCAAACTGTGGGAACTTGGGGTAAAAAACTTTGAAGCCACGCCAGTGGCGACTCTTCTCAGTGTTCTCAGTAATCTCTAGTGTGCTCAGTGGTGAAAAAATCACACACCAGCAAAAATAATTACTTATTGCTTTTGAAGGCCTGGTAAAGTAAAAAGCCCCCAGCAGCCAAGACGCCAACTATCACAATTTCATCTACGTAGATTTCGGCCCATTCGAGGGCGTCAATCCAGTAGCTACCAAAAAAATATCCTAAAGACAGGAAAGTTGATGACCACAAGATGGCTCCGCTATAGGCAAAAAGCGCAAAGTGGCTATATTCAAGGACTAAAGAACCGGCAGTTATGCCTGTAAGATGGCGAACGCCCGGTATAAAGTAGCCAAAAAAGAGCGCCCAGCGGCCTAAGTGATCAAACCAGTCGTGGGTTTTTTGTATTTTTTCTGGGGTTATTCCAACCCAACCTCCATAGCGGCTTAAGATATAATTGCCCACAGTTTTTCCAATACAGTAGCTTATGGTAATGCCTGTTATGCTGCCGGCAAAGGCAGCTAAAACAGTAGATGGTATTGCTATTGAGCCTTGGGACATCAATACCCCGGCTAGCACCATAAGCGTCTCATCAGGTACAGGTAGCGCCACAATGCCAAGGGCTAAAAGCAAGAATAAAGCAAAGCTGCCGTAGTGCAGTAACCACTCGGATAACACTTCATGTTGGGTGAGAAATTCCAATTCATACCTCTACATAATCTAAAATTTTTTATATCAGAGCGTAAACAAATAAATCTCCTCTTTTTTCTATTTGATGTATACTAAGCAGTATATTTGTGAGGATCAGATGAAAAAAGCCCTTCTTTTTGTTGCATTATGTTTATTTCAGAGCCAACTATTTTGCTCAACATTTCATGCTATTGTTATTGCCGATACTGCCTGTGATGATGTAAAAAATTCTGGCCTTGTAGACATCAAAAAAATGAAGGTGGCACTTAATGCAATAGCCAAAGCATGCAGCAAAAAACTAAAGCTGACTGTCTTGCAAGATAGCCACGCTACAGGAACTTCAGTAGAAAAGTGGTTTACAAACCTTGAAGTGGGGGCCGGAGATATTGTGCTCTTTTATTTTACGGGGCATGGCTTTGCTGCCACCAATCAATTTACCCGTTGGCCCAATCTGTTCTTTAAAACAAAAAAAGAAATCGTCTCTATGGAGATGATCCATAATGCCTTAGAAAGTAAAGCCGCACGTCTTACTATCGTGCTCTCAGATTCTTGTAATAAATTTGCCAATACTCAAATGCATTCTGCAGTTAAGGTAAATACTTCATTCTCTGCCAAAAAAGGTGGCTTAAACCGCCTCTTCAACCACAATAAGGGTAAGATACTAGCCTCAGGAGCTATTCCTGGCACAGCTTCATTTGGAAGCGACTATGGCGGCTTTTTTACTCAGGCCTTCTTACTTGCCCTACAAGATGAAAGCCGCACCTCAAAGCCTAAGTGGAGCCGAGTTTTTGCAAAAGTACATGAGCTCTTAAAGCATGCACAGCAACCTCAGTCAGAACTTCACCTAAGACAATAAATAGGTACCCAGGTTTATCCAGAGAGGCATTGTGATAAGGCTGGCAAGCGATGTGACTAGTACCACAATAAAGGCAATCTGGCCACTGGCATTATAGCGCTTAGCAAGCATTATGGGCAGCATAGCAGCCGGCATAGCTGCCTCTACAAGCATTACCTGTTTTAGCTCAAGTGACAGAGGAAGTGCCCACACGAGGCCTAAATAGCATATCGGAAAGAGTGCCAGACGTATGAGAAGAGCTAAAGTAATAACACGTACACCATATGTGACCTCTGATGATTTTTGAGTGTCATACATAAGCGACCCTATAAGCAGCATCGAGACTGGAATCGCCGCTTGGCCCAATAGATATGTTGTGCTAAAGACAAACTTGGGTACATGCTCATCTAAATCAAAATAGGTCAAAAACAGGCAAGCGCCAATAGTGCAAAGAGGCGCATTTACAAGCTTTTTAGCGCTTTCTTTAAGCGTCATCTTAGAGCTAATGATCAATATGCCTACAGACCAGACAGCAATATCTACGCCTATATTGTGAACAAACAGCACTCCAAGTGTCTCTCGGCTATACAATGCTAAAATGAGCGGTATCGGCAAAAAGCCCCAGTTATAAAGCGCATTTGAAAAAAGAAAGCTTTTCTTTTCACCATCTGTAGTAAGGCCTGACATAGGGTAAAAGAGGTAACTTAAAGCCAAACCTATTAAAAACGAGCTAAAGCCCATTAACGGTGCCACAATAATGTTCTCTAGGCTATCTAAAGCGGGGTTTTTGAGCATGGAATTAGCAATAAGGCATGGATACAATATATTTATTGTAAGCCACAAAAAAGTACTATCTACCTGGTCTGTAAGCTTGCCTTTTTTACGTAAAACTGCTCCTAGAGCCGTTATGAGGAACACTGAAAAGGCTGTTGCTAACACACTAAAGTAGGATTCAGAAAACATAGAGAACGCCCATTTAGAAAGATTTTAGCAAAAAAATGGATAATCTTCATCAATTCTTTATATTTGGTCGGCATGCTGAAAGCACTGTTAAAAAAATAGCGAAATGGCGAAAGTTCAAAACGTGTAACTAAACCAAAAATTATGGAGATCATATATATGAAAAAAGTTCAATTTTTTCTAGCTTGCTCGGCCCTTCTAGTATCAACACTTGCTGCCGGCTGCCCATGCCAAAAAAGGCCTGTAAAGCCACCAGTACCACTCAATATAGAAAATGAAGTACTGTTTGCTAATAATGCAACAAAATCACGCCCTGGTCCATCTGATGTAACATTTATTGCTTCTAGCGTAACAGGAAATGGTTGTGGTTGCGGCCAAAAAAGACAGCCTGTCAAAAAAGCGGCTCCTACAAAAGAATTAATTCAAACTGAAAATCGCGTAGAAAAAGACCCAATGCCGGCAGAGCTTGAAAATGCCATCTACCGCGATATTGCAAAAATGGCAGAAAAAAACCGTAAGTTAATTGGCGGCAAAAAGGCTCCTCAGACAACAGACAACCTCAATTTGCACGCTCGTGACCCCTATTACAAATCAACGTACCAAACATCGTCTCATTTTATTGAGATTATAGATGGGCTTGGTAGCTCAGTACAGATTCAAGACGGTACTGTATGGGGCATTAAAGACAGCGATAGATATATCGTAAAAAACTGGCATGTAAACACAGAAATCACTGTAAAGCCAAACACCCTTACTATCTGGAACAAGCTTACAGGCACAAGACCAGAGCACAAATACCGCCTTGTTAATTTGGCTACTGGTGAATCTGTTGCAGCAACAATGTCATTTGGTCCATTTGAGCAACACCCTCTTACACGCGTTATAGACCATATCGACTACTATAGAGGCGAAATCATCTTAAGCAACGGCACAATCTGGAAAGTAGATAACACCCGTCCAAGTATGAGAATTTTAGAAGACTGGAAAATAAACCATGCCATCATCACTGGTCTGAACGACACATGGTTCTCTCTTGGTAGCCCATACATATTAGTAAACGTACAAAAAGAAAACTGGCTCGCAGTAACTCGCGTGCGATAATAATTTAGTTCGTAAGTCCCCTTGAGGGCACTTTTACATGAGTGCCCTCCCTCCACAACTATAAAACTTTAGGTGCCTCATGTTTGTAAGAAATGACAATACCGCAAGATTTAATGACATACTTGCCCAAGAAAGTGCAGCCCCCGTGCGTGCTAGATATTCAGATAATTCAGTTACAAAAACTGTCAGCAGATTTTTCTTAACCTGTGCGGCCATCTCAGGCATTGCCTTTTTATTAAGCGGCTCTCCCATTGCGCTTGTCAGCTGCGGAGCAAGCCTAGGGCTATCACTCTTTTTTTCGGCAATAGACTCCCGTATGCGCCGTTATCGCTATAGACCAGACCCTAGCGTCGTGGTTATAGACAATAGACCGCCATTACCTAATTATGGATCAAACGTACTTTTGCGTGAAGCTGCCCGCTTAGAAGCAGAACAACAAAGAATTAATGATGCAGCTCTACAAGCACGCATTCTACGTCAACAGGAAGACGAAAGGGCGCGTGCATTTGCAGCAGCACAAGCACAAAGACAACGTGATGAAGCCGCTGCCGCCGCAGCAGCAAGGGCAAGAGCATCTCAATCCAGTGCGTTCTCAAGACATATGCCAGATAGCGCAAGTGTTTCACGCTCATCCAGCACGCCAAGGGTATCAGCGCCTGCACAAACCTATACACGCCACATGCCCGAAAGCCAACAACAAGCTCCGGCAAATCCCCCAGCCAACCAATACAAACGCCACATGCCCGAAAGCGCTAAGCAGTAATGAATAAGGCACTCCTGAAAGGAGTGCCATCGAGTTTGGACATTTGCCG
>JAJFUY010000219.1 GCA_021372185.1 Chlamydiales bacterium
TGGCAAAGGTGAATATCCCTGTTCTGTAGTTTAGGGTTTCTATTTATCACAACATGTTACAAAAAGTGGGGCAGGAAGGACTTGAACCTGCGACCAACGGATTATGAGTCCGCAAGTCCACCTTAAACTACCGGATGTTACAGTAGCTGACTGCTGCTTATATTACTGTTTGAGCGGCTTTTCGTCTACTGTGATTTGGTGTGATTTTATGTAGCTTACTGTGCCTTTTTGGTCCACAGCTGGTCTGCATTAGAGTAGAGCATATTCTGGGTTATGTAGGTTTTACCTTTGCATAGGGGTGGAGAAGCTTTACGGGCTAGATACCTGCTCCTTCAGAAAGTCAATACTGTATTTCTTTAAATTCGGAAGAAAGGTGTCATATAGATATGATGGAGAAATGGCTTCGACATAATCATATAGAAGGCTTTCAGCTATAATGACACCTTCAAGGGAGGTTTGCAGGTTCTCTTTATCTATTTTATGTCTCCAAAATCCTGCCCCGGATGCTCCTGCAATGGATTTATTGCTGGAATTTGGAATTTTCCAATAGGATATATTTGTTTCATTATCAAAACGTATTGTTTCTCCTCCGCCAAGACAGAATTCCGCCAATAGGCCTTCCTTGGTTATTTCATCATCATTACACGCTCCTCGAAAGAATGTTGAAAATATATTCATATCTTCTTCGTATCCAAGCTCTGTATTGGCGTCCAAGTCATAAAATTTAGATTTAGTAAATATTTCATGTTTAGGAAAGGTGTCAATTCCAAGGGCAATAAATGCAATATCAGGTAAATAGCCCTCATCTAATTTTGAATGAAAGTGTCGAATGTCTGCATTGCAAAAGATAAAATAAAATGGAGTAAGGCATCCAAGGGCGTCCTGTAGATGTGGTTTTGATATTCCTATAAACTGGTGCATATCTTTTGTCGTAATTTTCAATCGTCTTGCTATATGGGCAGCTGTCAGAATTCCGAACATGGTTTTATTTAAAACAGAGAATTTGACAAAAGTTCCTGAGCCATTTGGGGAAGCCAATACATGGCCGTCAACAGAATCTCCTAAAGAAACGTGATAGTCTAAAATGAGCTGAGATGCAGCGTAGATTCCTTCTTGAGCTTTCATATGATTACACAGTTCCTAAATTTTCTCTTCACGCTAGTATTAGTCTTCATCTGTCTCACATCTTGCTTTGGACTTCGGTAAAAGCATTGCTTGGCAATCAACTTGAAGTCTTTTGATTTCTTCTGCATACAAATGATGGATAGATATCTTTAGGCCTGAATTTTGCATAATACTAACTATTTTTCGTCGAGTGGCTGAAGGCGGCAACGCAGATAATGTTTTGAGCATTTCGTATAGATTAATGCCTTGTTGAACCGCTAAAAGCAAAAGCTCATAAGCTAAAATATCCATCCAAATCGGAGGGTAATTAAGAGGATGGCTTTGATATTCTTTATGTTCTTTTGTAGGTTCGATTTCTTGTGCAATTAACTGATCGAATTCCTCGTTAAAAGGTAAGTTATAGAATACAATCCCTGTGAATATTTCGCCCGAATATCCATCGTGGCGCAACTTGCCAGCTTGTTTGAGTGCTTGAATTATGCCTTTCGGTTTTCCTGAGGAACTTTTTAAGTGAATGTATTTTTCTATTAAAGCTTGTTTTAGGCCTCTCTTAACTGAATCATTTGCGCGGCCACTTTTTATTTCTAATATTAACTTTGTTTGGACGGTAACAGATATAAATAAATCTTCTAACTTATTTCCACGATATGGCTTTTTTCTAAATGTATAAGACTCAATCCGCTGGCCAAATGTTTTTTCAGAGATCATCGGGATATATCTTTTCTCAAAAGCCTCACCAAACTGTTTGAGTAGAACTTCTTTTTCATTTTCATCCATAATGGAAAAGAGATGGTGATACGGAAAATTGCCCGCAGAAGAAATTAGAAGATCGTGCCTTATACAAATATAGCGTTGGCCAACCTGCAAAAAAGGCTTACTTCTACAGCAATCATCAAGTACAAAATCATCCCATAATATACGGCTGACGTCATCAATGGTTGTATTTATGCCATTTGCTTCAAAAGTAAGCATCTTCGCAAGAGTTTTGACGCGATTTCTATCAATTTCGTCTTGCACGTTGTTAAATGAACCATCAAGTTCGATTATAGCTGGCTTGGCAACTTTCACTGCGGTTAATAATATAAACATACAGGATTCCCATTGAGCTATCGTATAGCCAAATCGGCGACTAAATTGGTCATTAAAATAGGGCGTGTCGTATAAATTTTTGGCTTTTGAAAGAGCTGTAAAAACTTCTTCTTGATCGCGAGTTCTAGAGTAATCAAATGCAACCCCTTGTAAATCTTTTTCTAAGTAAAGAATCAACTGGTTAGCCAATAAAAAAATCTCGGCTATAGGTAAAACAGGGGTTCGTAGACTACTTTCAAAAGAAGGTCTTTCCGATACAGTAACGATTTTCACGTATGGTTCTTGAGGAGGTAATTTAATATTGAACTTTAAAAGTGTATTCAAAATATAAAGAGCATTATAAGGAAACAAATAGTTGATGGTTTCTTCGTCATCCTGAGGACAAATAACGTTGATGATTTCCTTTGAGCAAAATCGTTGACGTAAGTGAGTTTCTGCTTCTTTCGAAGATTTTTCGTACAATACGCTGCTAATCTCGGCCAAGGCTTGCACTAACTCTTCTAGGGGTGCCTCCATTAATAATTTTGCCAAAGCTCTCAAAGCTTTTTCGTATGAAAGCGGCTTCCAGTCTTTATCTAAAAGGGTTACTAAATTGATTTTCTTGGAAATGCTGCCGGAAGACATTTATTGAACCGTAACCTGGCCATTCATGAGCATTGGTAATAACCAATCTCGAAGTTGAGATAGTTGCTGACATTCTGCGTGTAGTAAGCCAATTTTTTTAAATATAATTGAGGTGTGTTTCGCAAAGCGTTGTATAATTTTGGCAGGAGGAACAGCCATTGGATATGCTGCAACTTGAGTTGAGGATATACGCTGTCTACCACTTGTACCTGTCATGCTACAAATGCAATAGTTACGAAAATCCTTATTACGAGCAATCAAATAAATTAATCCCTCAGCGCCTAGATGTTTTGATCGAAGCACTATAAATTCTGTGGAACCGTGTCCGACCAAATTATCCTTAAGACATTGAACTAGAGCCGTCTTTCCATTTTCTAAACATGGTGTGATTCTGGCTAACAAAACATCATTGTTTCTAAATTTTGTTCCAGAAGAAACAGTTTTTGGTGTGATATACCCAATACAACTACCGATTTCAGGAATAGCCCGCATTTCTACGTGAGGGGCAAAACAGCCATTTGGTAGCTTTTCTTGAGGATTAGTTTCTGCTAAGGAGGAAAGTGTGCTAAATTCCCATTCTTGAGGGATTTCCTTTTCCAGAGTGGAGTTATAGACCATCTTGCCGCCGGAGGATTTATATGGCATGCCATTTTCATTAGGAAAGTCGAATTGCAGGAACCAGTAATTATAAAGGGTCTTGGCCATTGCTTCCAACTCAGTATTGATTCGGTTATTGCATTCGATTTTGGAATTAAGTAAAAATAGGAAGTCGCCAATAGTTTTTTGGGTTGCGTATTCTGGAAGGTATAGATCTAAATAAGAGACGATTTCTTTATTAAGGCTAGCACGGAGCGTCATGGTAGCATTGTTTGTCATGGACTTTCTAAACAGTTGGCTGCGAAGATAAAACCCCATATACTTTTCATAAGCAATATTATCTTTGATTGGTCTGAATCGTTTCAGGAATCCGCTGAATGTTGCTTTGGGATAATCCTCAAGAGCTACGCAACTCATTCCAAGTTCATCAATAACTTCACTGGTCCTGGTCAAAAAAATATCCCCCTTGCATATGGAGTGGGTTTCTTGTTCCTTTTCAGTGCTGCTCATTAAATCATTAAGTTCTTTAGGAATGAAGTGGTTATGGAATACAGTTTGAAATGAAAGAAATGGAGCTCCGTGACCTGCTTGTTCAGGTTTTGAGGATATACCTGAACTCATGGCATAAAGATCGCTGAATTTGTGGTGCTTAAGTTTTATCATAATTTTAACACGTGCAATTTTTGCTTAATTTCTTCCGCGAGCGCATTAGATTGCCTAAATAGATGATCTAAGCTTGTCGTGAAGCCCTTCATTTTTGTAGTAAATTCCTCAGAACTCATCTCGATGTATTCGATCTTTACGTCAAAGTATTGGCCGGCGCTGAAGCTATAGTTTTTTTGGGCGATGTCAGCATAGTCGACAACAATAGAGAAGTCATCACAGTCTTGTTTATTGGTAAAGATAGAGATAATTTGGGCTTCCTCGGCTTCGGAGAGAACGGTTTTTTGTTTTTTTCCATCTTTGATTTCAGTGCCAAGGCTGGAGGCATCGATCAATGTCACTTTTCCCTTATTACTACCATCGATAAAAAGAATGGAAACATTTGTGCCAGTTGTGGCAAAAATATTGCTTGGCATTGATATCACACCCGCTAACATTTTATTATCAACAAGTTTTTGACGTATCTTTAGGTCAATGCCGGATTGTGCAGTTAAGAAACCTGTAGGTACGACTACAGCTGCTTTGCCTCCAGGTTTGAGCGAACAAATAATATGCTGCAAGAACAGCTGATAGATGGCCATTTTATCTTTGGCTTGCTTGGGAATATTGGGTATGCCTGCAAAAAAGCGTTGTTGATTTTCTTTTGCGTCTAATTGGCTTCTGGTATCACTAAAATCCATTTTGAAAGGTGGATTTGAGACGATGTAGTCAAACTTTTTTAGTTCTTTGCCTTCCTTATGATAGGGGTGGAGTAAAGTATCACCTTGGATAATGTTAGGAATGGAATGAACGAGATTGTTTAAGATCAAGTTTAGACGTAACAAACTGGAAGATTTCTGCGAAATATCCTGCGAATAGATTGTGCAACGTTGCTCGCCGATGGCGTGGGCTAAGTTCATCAGGAGTGTCCCAGACCCAGCGGAAGGGTCGTAGCAACTAACATTGGTGATCTTTTCTCGGCTATGTTCGGGCACAAGGATGGCAGCCATGATCTTAGCTACTGCATGTGGTGTGTAGTACTCAGCATACTTGCCTCCGCCGTCTTTGTTGTAATCCTTGATTAGGTATTCAAAAAGCGTGGCGTAGAAATCATATTTTTGAGTGAAAATGCTTTCGAAGCTAAAATCAACAAGTTTGTTAATGACTGCACGGCAAAAGTTGTCACGCTTCGATTCGTCGGTGATATACTCACTTAATTTATCAAAAAGGACAACCTTAGCACCGCCTTCAGTCTTGACCGCAAAGATATCATTGTTTGTGACTGCGATGTCGCGTAAAGTATCATCGAACAGCTTTGCAAATTCGGACGTGTTTTGCTGGCTAAAGAGATGGGTGATAAAATGTTTTGGTTTTAGGCGTGCAGTGTCTGGGCCCATTTGGTATTGCAACATTTCTAGCTCATCGGCACTAAGAGCTGATAAAGCCTCTTCCCAGTTTTCTGACTTAGCAAGCTTTGGATCGATGCGTTTAGCTTCAAAAGCGAACCTGTCGTTCAAAAACTTGTAGAGAAATACCTGTGTGATGATCTTAAATTCATTGCCATCATTCCCAAGACCATAAGTGGCACAAACTCCTTTGAGGCTATCGATGAGTTGACGGGTTCGTTTTTCAAAATCTTGTGTTATCATCTGCATAATCCTGTTCTATTGCCAGAGGTAAATTCATTCATATATTCAGCTACCACTAAGCAGTTAATGGCTCGGGATGTAGTCGGACTCAGCCGAATGTTGCATTTTTTCTGAAATTCATTAATGACCAGAGGCATCATCATGCCCTCAAAGTAGCTTTCATTAGTCAGCAATTGGGTGTTTTGTAACACTTGCTCATCGGCCGTTTGTTTCAGACCTGAAAGAGCTTCAAATATGTTGCGCTCCGATACTTGTAATGTATTGCGCTCCAGTAGTCGTTTATGCATCCTACAAAATTTTATATCGCCATGATACTTGGCTTTGATTTGGTCATTTTCTCGGTTCAAAATTTTGGATTTTTCGAGAATTTCATTGAGCGCGTTGATGTTAGCATTCATTTCTTCTTGAGTCACTTCATTAAGGTTCTTTTTTTTGAAAAGTCTTTCTAGTTCTTCTCTCAGTGTGATGAATTTGGGGTCGTGTTGGTCAAGGTTGTCGCTCAATGCTTCACGGGTCTGACGTAGGATATTCTTTAGCTTATCAGCGAGCACCAGCTCTTCTTCTTTAACTTTCGTAAAAAGAAATACCACGTCCTCCAATGCTATACTAAGCAGATTTGTGGTATCGGTGCTTGATTCGATGCTCTCCTTTAGGTTTAACAAATCGAGATGGTTGCTGGTCTCATGGTATAGTTGATTCAGCTTTTTAAAGTCAAGCTCCTTGAGGAATGAGTAGTCACCTTGCAAGCGGATTACGTTGTAAAGGCTGCGAATATCAGAAAGTGCCTTTTTGATAGCAAGTACAGCTGAAGGATCTTGGATCTGACAGATCTGCTGCGAGAAGATTTCGGCATTTTGAATGTCAAAACGGAACAGAAGGTCTTTAATATGCTCAATTTCATGTGCAATTTCTTCGCGAGTTTTGAACAAGTGGGAATAGTGCTCAATCTCATCACCCAGCTCAGCCTGTAACTCATCGAAATAGGCCTTATTGGTAGCGTCAAACTCATTGCGAATATCGGCAAAATCGACCACGTAGCCATAGTGGAAGTCGTTGTATGGGCGATTTACTCGAGTCAAGGCCTGAAGCAAATTATGCTTGCGAATTATCCTGCCCAAATAGAGCTTCTTTAACCTTTTGGCATCAAAGCCAGTAAGTAACATGTTGTAAACGAATAAGATATCGATTTTTCCTGCTTTGAACGCTTCCATCCATTCTTTGCGGTCCTTTTTACTTCCAAAATCGTGAAGGATGAGAGCTCCGCTTTTGACTTTAAACTTAGGTTCCGGATCTGCGATATCATTAGCGTTAGATTTCACGGCTACCGGCTGAGTTTGGCCAGAATGTCTTACTTCTGGGCTGTTAGGTGTATTGTTCTTTGCGGAGAGTCTAGCTTGGAAAATCTCGAACATTTGTTGTGCCTGTTTGGCGCTGTCACAAATTACCATTCCGCCAATGGTCGAATCATTCAGTGTATCTCTACTTTTTTCAAAATCATCAATTATGTAGTCTAGCATTGGGTTTACGAAGCTTGGCTCGGCGTAAGGTCCTCTTCTGTCGATATCTCCCTGTTGAAGCTTTAGGTTTGCCAAGGCCTCTTGTAGAATAAGTTTGTAGTTAGAGGCGATTTCCTCGCGGATCAAACGAAGAGTGTATCCATCCGCGATCGAGGAATTGTAATAATATTTATGAATGTAATCGCCAAATAGGAGTCGAGAGTTGTAATCATCCCCTAATAGTGGTGTTCCCGTTAGGCCAATCTTGATGGCATTTCGATCTGATTGACTAAGGTTGGCAAGAAAGCTTCCTCGTTGGTTATAGCTGCGATGAACTTCATCGAGAAAATAGACGCGTTGGATGTCGATGTTATAATCTTCGGAACGTACCACATCTGAATCGTCTTGAAACTTCTGGATGTTGACTACAGTTATTTCTTGCTTTCCTGAGTGATTATGAATAGCTTGGGTTGCTTTGATATCACGAGCAAAATCTTCGCGGGTCTCAATAGTGTGTACAACTAAATCGCGACGAGAAAATTCTTTTTTTGCTTGGATAAGAAGGTCGATACGGTCAACGATGAAATAGAACTTGGGGGTGATGCTCTGTCGCTGAAAATAATCAGTTAGAAAGCGCACGTTGTAGTAGGCTAATGCTGTTTTTCCACTGCCCTGTGTGTGCCAGATAATGCCTTTGCGGATTCCAGCGTCAAGTTTTTTTTCAATAGCCTTGGTGGCAAATATCTGAGGATAGCGCATGACATGCTTTTGCAACCCGTCGTTTTCATTAACATAAGCCAATGCATATTGTAGAAGGAATGAAAGACGGGCTGGTGTAAATAAAGAAGTGCAGATTCTGTTTGTTGGTGTGTTTGGTGACTTGTTACTAAGAAATTCCGGGCTATGTTTGATAGCATTAAGATTGTTGTCTCGAAGAACATCATTTTCCACCTCATCATTGTAATCGGCCAGCAAGGCCTCTACATTCAAATACTCTTCTTCGCGGAAGTAATTGAATATAGGAATGTCATAAGAAGGGCTGGCGTAAAATGCTCCTTGAATTGGTCTCGACGATCCTTCATCGTACTCCATATTATTAGAAAAAATCATCAATTGAGTAATATTGATAAAACGACGAAATCGGGTGTTTCGACAACGTGCAATAATGCGGTTGCGCTCAGCTAGCACGCCCTCTTTATTGTTAGGTTTCTTTA
>JAJFUY010000247.1 GCA_021372185.1 Chlamydiales bacterium
GAGCGCCTTGGAGCCTTACTTAAAACCTTCTGCGACCGCACCCAGTTTCTTGTAATCACCCACAACAAGAAAACCATGCAAATAGCAGATACGCTCATAGGCGTCTCCATGGCCGAAAAAGGCGTCTCGCAAATCATATCACTCGACTTCAAACGCCGAGAAACCCCAGCCGGTGCCGTCGCCATTCTATAAAGGTTTACCATAAACAAAGTTGGTTCAACGCTAAATCGCAAAAGCCCAAAATCGCAAAAAAATCCGAGCTTCGGTTTTTGGGCTCGGATTTTTTGTACTAGAGCCCTTTAGGGCGACGGAGAAAAGCCCACCGTGACCGAAGGGAACGGTGGGAACAGGTAAAAAAAGCATCGGAGCCCGGTTGAGGGCGATTCAATCACGCTATTGAATCGCCCTCAACCGGGCTCCATTTTTTTCATATTCCTTCCCACCGTTCCCTTCGGTCACGGTGGGCTTCGCTCAGTCGTCCTGGCGGACTCTAATACAAATACAAAATTAGGCACTCTTTTTGAGTGGTTTGTAAAAATACTCTTTATGCTAGGGTGAGGTTTTACTTGAAAGGCGGTACAGCGTGGCTATTGTTGTGGGTATTCCTAAAGAGATTAAGAATCATGAGTATAGGGTTGGGGCTACGCCTAGCGTGGTTTCGGCATTAGTTAAGCTTGGTCATAAGGTGATTGTTCAGACCATGGCGGGCGCTAAGATTGGCTTTTCTGATGAGACTTACACCAAGGCTGGGGCATTGATTGTTGCCTCTATTGAAGAGGTGTATAAAGCTGCTGATATGATTGTTAAGGTAAAAGAGCCTCTGCCGCCTGAATTTCCACTATTGAGAGAAGGGCAAATTCTTTTTGCCTTTTTACATTTAGCTCCTGATCTTGCCCTAACAAAAGCCCTTCTAGATCGTAAGGTGATTGGAATTGCCTATGAAACCATTACTGATCATGAGGGGAAATTGCCGCTTTTGACGCCTATGAGCGAAATTGCGGGGCGCATTGGCATTCAGGTAGGTGCCACCTATCTTCAAATAATCAACGGCGGTAAGGGGGTGCTCTTAGGTGGTGTGGCAGGGGTAGCACCTGGACGAGTGGTTGTTATTGGTGGGGGTGTAGCAGGTGCTGAAAGTGCCCGTATGGCTATGGGCTTGGGAGCTGATGTTACGGTGCTTGATACTAACCTTACACGCCTTCGGGCACTTGACGCTCTTTATGGGCCACGTCTAAAGACGCTTTATTCAACAGCTGATGCTTTAGAAGAATGCCTCAAAGGAGCTGACTTAGTTGTGGGGGCTGTGCTTATCCCTGGAAAACTTGCTCCAAAAGTTATTAGCAAGCAACAATTAAAGTTGATGAGTCCTGGTTCTGTAATAGTTGATATAGCGATAGATCAAGGTGGAACATGTGAAACATCACGTCCTACATCGCACTCAGAGCCAACTTATGTCATTGATGGTGTCATTCACTATTGCGTGCCAAATATGCCAGGTGCCTGTGCTCGTACTTCAACTGAAGCCCTCACAGATGCGACTATGAGTTATATTTTGCGTTTAGCAGATAAGGGGTACAAGCTTGCGCTATCAGAAGATTCTGGGTTTAAAATGGGTCTCAACGTAGCTCTGGGTAAGGTAACCAACGCCGATGTCGCCCAAGACCTTAATCTGGAATATCATCCTGCGGATGACTTCCTCAAGTAGAGTCTATGGTCCATTTTACCACTGAGAACACTGAGCACACTGAGACCTTTGAGCGCACTGAGAGGTTTTTCAAAATTTCAATTTAGGGTTTTAAATTTAAAGTCTTCTCAGTGTGCTCAGTGAGCTCAGTGGTTAAATTAAAAGAGGTCTGTATAAAATAATTTTGAATGTAGGATTGCTTCAGCCTTTCGTTGAAATCATTCCCAGAACAATATATAACTATTGAGTCTATGCACATTCCAGATTTTTTAGAGCCATATAAAGTAGCCGGACAAAAACTTCTAACGGTAGGTGCCGTAAAAGGTCTTGTCTTTTCTGGACCTACGTATCAAGTTGAAATTCAAGACCCTACACTCACCGATGCTCTATGGGTCTTTTTGCAATTTGATGAAAATGAAGAAATTAAAGACCTATTTTGTAGCTGTGAAGAATCGAGCGAAAAAGGCGCCTGCAGCCACATGGCAGCAGCTTGCTACTACGTCTATCGCAAAAAAAATAAACCACAGCATGTGCGCTTTGAAGCAAGTTTTTGGCATCATTTCTTTTTGAAAATGCAAGAAGATGTGGCGCCTCGAAAGCCTAAAGTTATCAAGAAAGCAAATAGTATAGAACTTGCTACAGAAGAGGGAAAGACTCTACTTCGTGTTACAGGTAAGGGTAAGCCGTTTGATGATTTTGCGAATTTGGTACAGGCAAAGCCGGAAGAAACTGAAGAAACTTCTATTAAGTTCTCAAGCCTCTCAGAAGATGAACTTGATCGCTGGCGCCAAGGCCGCCCATCTCTTCGCTTACGCTATGAATTATCCTTTTTTTCTGACATCGCCAAATGGTTTTTCTCACTTCAGGAAGAAGGAGAGAAGGTTGCAGTTACCTTCTCATCAGAAAAAGGCCTTCCAGAGCAGATGGAAGTTACCTATAGCACTATTACACTTGATGCAAAACTTGACCTTTTGCCCCTCATACCCACTCTTAACACAATTGAGGGCAATTTACGCTTACTTGAAGAAAGTGAATTTTCTTTAGAGCAGATAGAATTTGATGCTAAAACCGGCACCTTTACTTTTCACTCCAATACCAAGACACTTCAAAAGCCAAAAGTGGGCGCTACATATGGTTCTTGGCAGTATTTTCCTGGTTCTGGGTTTTTATCTCTTACTCATGAGCCTAAAAGTAAAGTCATAAAAAAAGAAAAAGAAGAAATCATCAGGCTGTTTGCCGAATCTTTACCTCTATTAAAAAAGCATCTTACTGTTCCGATTGTTGAAGAGCCACAAGAGGTGCACTATCACATTTACTTTGATGCCAAATCACGTCTACATGTTCAAGCCTATTTGCGCACCCATGATGACCTAGAAAATACTCATGTTTGGGGTGATTATGCCTATATTGATAAAAAGTTTGTAAAGCTTGCTTCTCGTAAATTTGAAGATTTACATTTTGTGGTATCAAAAGATGAGCTTTCAAATTTTTTGATGGCAAATCGCTTATGGCTTGGCCAAACTGCCGGCTTTCATGTACACGTAGCTAAGCTTGAAGAGCAGATTTTGTATGAGGTAGACCAAAACGGTGCATTAACCTTTCGCTCAGTACTCCAAAAGCTTCCGGGCACTAAAAAAACCATGGACTTAGGGGACTGGCTGTATGTAGAAGGCGATGGGTTTTATGTTAAAAACTTCTCTGAAGATAATCCTCCGCTCTCTTTTGGACGTCAAATCCCACGGCATCTAGTGGCAGAGTATATCCGACATCATCTAGATCTTTTGCAGGCAGTACCAGATTTTTTTGCACAAGAAAATCCTATTAAAAGCGTTGGGTTAAAGATAGCCCTTAAAAAGAAAGGAACCATCGAAATACTGCCAGAATATGTGTGGGAAGTGGCCCAAGATGCTAACACGAGCTTTTTTTATGATGAGTTTGTCTATGTGCCAGAAAAAGGGTTTTATAGGCTGCCGCCGGCATTTAGACCTGAGCACCTAACGCGTGAAATTACCTCACTTGACCCTCAGGCCTGGGCTGATTTTTTTCAGGAGCTTTTACCCAAGCTGAAAAGTGAATATCAGTGCACAGTTGATTCTCGACTAGAAAAGATTGAAGAGCTTGCCTTAACAGTATCACCAAAAGAAAAAGCTGAAAATAAAAAGCCGATGCGCTTGGCTGATTGGGCACTTGATGTTTCGTGGCAAAGCCAAAACGGCTCTATCTCGATGAAAGACATGGTATCAGCTAAAAAGCGCCAAGAGCGCTTTTTGCCAACTGACGCCGGTGTTATTGACCTTACTGAAGAGCGCTTTCGCTGGCTTGATACCATCAAAGACCGTCCTAAAACGAAAGGTGATACAGAGTTTTCACTTAATCCAGCTGAATTTTTACGTGTTACTGCCTACGACACTATCCACGTTGATACTCAAGGCCGCAAGACGAGTGAAAATTTTAAGCAGCTCTTAGAGCGTTTGCTTGTCCAAAAGCCAACAGAAGATGTGACGCTCTCTTCACTTCAGTGCGATTTACGGCCTTATCAGAAGCATGGGGTAGATTGGCTCTGGTTTTTATATCAAAACGACCTGTCGGGCCTTTTGTGCGATGATATGGGTGTGGGTAAAACGCACCAGGCTATGGGTTTGATGGATGGTGTAAAGAATTTTCAGAAAAAAAATGGCAAAAAGAGCCTGTTTCTTGTGGTGTGCCCTACAAGCTTAGTCTATCACTGGCAAGATAAGCTAGAGCGCTTTTTACCAGATTTTAAGACAAAAGTGTTTATTGGCATCGGGCGTAATCTAGATGATTTTGAAGGGGACTATGATGTTCTCCTTACAAGTTATGGAATCTGGAGAAACGAAAGTAAAAAATTTGCACAATACTTTTTTGATGCGGCGTTTTTTGATGAACTTCAAATTGCTAAAAACCACGTAAGCCAGATTCACTCAGCACTGTTACAGGTAAATGCGCTTCTTAAGGTGGGACTAACCGGTACTCCAATCGAAAATCACCTACGTGAATTAAAAGCCCTCTTTGATTTAGTGCTGCCAGGCTATATGCCGCCAGATGCTGATTTTAGAGAATTTTTTATGCGCCCTATTGAGCGAGAAGATTCTAAGCGAAAAGAGCTTTTATCTCGTTTTGTGAGGCCATTTGTGCTGCGCCGCCGTAAGTGTGATGTGTTGCCTGATCTTCCTGTAAAAACGGAAGATTTTGCCTATGCACACCTAGCGCCAGAACAAAAGACGCTTTATAAGACAGTGGCATCACAGCAGGCACAGCCCCTTATTCGCCAGCTACGAGACGAAGGCTCGCCTATCCCGTACATGCATATCTTTGCAGTGTTATCGGCACTTAAGCAGATCTGTAACCATCCTGCGGCCTATTTAAAAGATGTCGATAACTATGAAGCGTATGAATCAGGCAAATGGGAAGCCTTTGTTGAATTGATTGAAGAAGCGATGGAAAGTGAGCAGAAGGTTGTAGTCTTTTCTCAGTTTTTAGCCATGCTTGATATTATTGAGCTCTTTTTAAAGAAGCGCAAAATTGGCTATGCTCAAATCCGCGGCCAGACAAAAAATCGTGGCGACGAAGTGCACCGTTTTCATAATGACCCTAACTGCAAAATCTTCTTAGGATCGCTTCAGGCAGCCGGTCTTGGTATTGACCTTACCCCAGCCTCTATCGTTATCCATTACGACCGCTGGTGGAATGCAGCACGTGAAAATCAGGCAACAGACCGCGTGCACCGTATTGGCCAAGTTCGCGGCGTTCAAGTGTTTAAACTGCTTACCAAGGCAACGATCGAAGAGCGCATTGACCAGCTTATCTCTCGTAAAGCCTCTCTTCTAGAAGACGTAGTGTTCTTTGATGATCACCAGATAGTCAAACGCCTCTCACGCCAGGAGATTATCTCTCTCTTAGAAGGCCTTCCAGAAGAATAGTTCTTGAAATGTAATTAAAGTATAGCATATATATCAAGTTAATGGGATAACTGAAGTAATTTGGTTATCCTATTGTGTTTTTAATAGGGAGAAATTCTATGGAAGCAGTACTAGGATGTTTGCGGACAGTCTACTATACTCTTACATGCCAAAGTTACATTGAGCCAAAGGAGCTCTATGTAGAGCCCCCAAGAGGGACACTCTTAAAGTACCTATCAAAGCTTGGGGATGAGTGTGCTATATGCACTGAAGGGTTTATTAGAGAAGATTATATTGTCCAAAAAACACACGGTGTTGCGAAAAAAATTCTTTTTACAACCTGCTGTAATAATTTTTACCATACTGGATGTTTACAGGAAATATCGGACTATGCACGTAAAACGCTAAAAGTAAACCCTCCTTGCCCTACTTGCAGAGAAGAATTTGCTATAGAAGACCATAAGAAGTCTTGGAATCAGTATCTTACTCGCGTTCATTCTGTCGTTGTTGCTAACTTAGGTCAAGAGCCCGAAGTAATCCAGGCTAACCTAGAAAAATTTGAAGAAGAAAAAGACAAAGAAGTTGCCCGGAAACTTGCCGAACAAGACCTTCGTGAAGAACTAGTCAATCAAAAGCGCCGCGAAATTCAAGTGAAGCATGATGCTCAACTTGCCGCGCGCCTGGCCGTTCAATAAAAAAAACTTGCCCGTGCTCGTGCCCTTGCCCGATTTTGTTTTTTTTGAATTAGGCTTGGGAAAGGGAAGAGGAAAAGGGGGAAAAATCGGGCACGGGCACGGGCAAGGAGCCTATTCAGGATCGATAACTTCCATGTCGTCATCGATAAACTCCCCGTCAGCTGAGTATTCTAGGGCAAGTTCTTCGTGTAGTTCTGGGTTAAATGAGGGGAGGTCTCTATCAAGGGATGCAACGCCAGGAGGCAAGAAGCCGCCGCGTTTCTTTTGAGGGGCTTTTGGCTTTAGCTGAAATACTAACGGTACGCCTTTGAAGCCAAAGGTGTCGCGTAGGCGGTTTATGAGGTATTTTTGGTATGTTGGTGCGCAAAGCTTTGGCTGGTTTACAAACAGCACAAAATGAGGCGGCTGTATCCCAATTTGCGTCATGTAGTACACGCGTAGGCGCTTGCCACCAAGGACAGGAGGGTGGTTAAGTTGCATAGCAGTGGTGAGGCATTTGTTTAATGGGCCAGTTGACACACGAGTTGAATAGGCGGCCAGTACTTCGTCGACGGTGGAAAATATTTTGTCTAGGTTACGCTTAGATATTGCCGAGATGCAGATTTTGGGGCAGTGGGCCAAAAACGGCACTTCATCTTCAATACCTTTAATGCAATGCTCCATACGAAAGCCTTTGGCAAGGTCCCATTTGTTAATGAGAACGATGCAGCTTTTGTTGGCATCTTCGATCATTTTGGCGATCTTTTTTTCTTCTGTAGTGATACCTTGGGTGGCATCGATGACAAGTAAGCACACGCTAGAGCGTTCGATAGCGCCTTCGGTACGTATGTGGGCAAACTTTTCTACTACTTCTTTTTCTTTTTGGCGTTTACGTATCCCGGCGGTGTCAATAAAGACGTATGTTTTGTCCTTGTAGACAACTTCGGTGTCAATACTATCTCTTGTTGTGCCGGCCATGGGGCTGACGATGCTTCTTTCGTCGCCAACTAGTGCGTTAAGAAGTGTAGATTTACCAACGTTTGGGCGGCCGATAATAGCAATCTGGCCAAAAGGGGCTGTTTCTTCGTGAGCTTCTGGCTTTGTAACGTCTTTTAAAGCAGCTTCTAAAAGTTCTGCTATCTGATAGCCATGAATGGCAGATACGGCAACCATTTTATCGATGCCAAGCGCTGAAAATTCAAACAAGTTACCTTGCTGAGAAAGGTGGTCAATTTTGTTAATGGCAAGACATACAGGTTTTTTTGAGCGGTGCAGTAAGCGTGCTACTTGCATGTCAAGATCAAGCGGTGGAGCTTTACCATCTACTACCATAATGATTGTATCGGCTTCTCTTATTGCGATCTCGGCTTGACGGTATATGAGGTCGCCATAGGGGTCGTCTTTACGCCCCATGCCGCCTGTGTCGATAATTTCAAATGGTGTGCCAAATGATTCACTTTTGGCGTAGAGCCTATCGCGAGTGATACCTTCTGCTTCGTCGACAATTGAAATCTTTTTTTTGCAGATAGCATTAAAAAGAGCAGATTTTCCAACATTCGGTCTGCCCACGATGGCAATTTTAATTAGCTTATTCATAGTTCTCGTCTTGGTAGTCAGTGGAGTATAGAGAGCTCTATATAAAAAATCAATGAAAACATCTCTTAAAAATCTTATTCTTATTCTTGATCTTGATCTTATTCTTTGTATTGAATGAGCAAGTTCGTCACGAAATTCAAAAAGAGAATAAGAATAAGATCAAGATTATGATTAAGAGTTTAAGAGCGACTAAAGTCGCTCTTAAAAGTTGAGAAGCTCTTTGAGGTCATTGAGCTGTTTTCTCCAGCCGCCGGCTCTATCGCAGGCTTCGTCGTAGACACGCTCTTCGTTTTGCGTGATTTGCTCAATATCTATTGGCGTATCAAGGATTCTTGGACGAATGTACATAATAATGTTACGTCGTGAATCCTGGATGTTTTTGTTGTTAAAGAAAAACCCAATAATTGGCAGGCCGCCTAAAAGAGGTATTGTATCAATATTTGAAGAAATTTGTGTCTGCAGCATACCGCTCATAAAGAGAAAGTAATTAGATGGCATGTGGACGCGAGTTGTTGTACGCGTTTCGTTTATGGTAGCCGGAGGTGCGTTGTTATTACCCTGGTTTGCCACCTGAGTTGAGTTTGCGTTACTAATTGTCTGCTGAATGATGAGGGTTACT
This sequence comes from Chlamydiales bacterium, assembly GCA_021372185.1. Taxonomy (GTDB): domain Bacteria; phylum Chlamydiota; class Chlamydiia; order Chlamydiales; family FEN-1388; genus SZAS-7. The sequence goes on from JAJFUY010000247.1 coordinate 8,494, forward strand.
GTGTCACCCGAACTAATAAGAGGCGTTACTTTTAGATCAACACCTGTCTGCACAGTTTCATAGTTAGTAGAAACGGTATTTGTAGAGTTGTTGGCCGTTGAGTTAACAATCGACTGGCCTTTAATTGGGATCTGCTGGCCTACAAAAATCTCAGCTGGCACATTGTGCTCAGTAACAATTTTTGGGTTTAGCACAAGCTTTACATCTTCATCAGTACGTAAAAAGTTAATGAATGATGAAAAGGCACGAAAAGCTGTGCCATTATGTTTAATTTGGCGTCCAATAGCTCCTCCGCTTAAACCTTCACCCAAGTTCAGGGCATTCATTGTAGTTGGAGGTACTGTTGGAACTGGGTTTGGTAAAGTAACCTGTTGTAATGGTACTTGGATAGAGCTTTGTCCGCCTGATCCTGGACCATTTAAGAAGCCTGCTGAATAGGCATAGTTCTTTGACTGGTATTTACCTGCCCATTCAACACCAAAGTTTAAAGTATTAGCAATTGTTGTATCAAGAACAAGCGCTTCAATAAGTACCTGTCGAACAGGTATATCGATTTGGTTGATAAGTTCTTTAGCGCGAGCAAGGGTAGATCTTGTACCGGTAAAAACAAGGGCATTATTCTCTGTAATGGCCTGCACGCTATTGAGTGTTACAACAAGGTCACTTGGAGGGATGGTGTTTCTTGCTGCTGCTGGGCCTGCCTGTATGACAGAACCACTTAAGCTTGCCGCAATAGCCTGAAGGGCCTTTACAACATCTTCTGCTTTTCGATACTGCATTCTGTGAATGAAGAACTGTGTAGATTCTGCTTGGCCAAGAGGAAGTTCGCTTTCATAGACGCCTTTTTTCTCGCCAAAAATCTTTTGTCGCTCTTCTTTAGAAAGGCCTTTTTCACGTAAAATTCGTGTTACTTGGTCGCTTGATAATTTACTAATTTGCTCAGATGTAAAGCCTTTTGCCTGCAAGATAGCATTACGCTCACGCGCTGTAAAGCTATCAATTTCTTCTTGAGTAAGTGGTATGGGAGTTTGTAACTCTTTTTTAGATAGCTCGTTACGTTTTTCTTGGGCTTGTTTTGCGGCTTCTATATCAAACTTCATCTGGTCTAAGTTGAGGAGGCCAAATGTTGTCTGGTTTAAGTCAAGCGACTGAAGAACAGAAAGTGTCTTTTCAACAAGATATGGCGTTGAAATGATAAAGATGCTGTTAGATGCCTGGTAGGGCACTAATATGAGCGTTTTATCAGCCGCAACTGGCGTGATAATACGCTGTGCAACAGAAATTAAGGCTACAGGAGAGTTATTAAGGGCAACATACTGTCCAATTTCAAGGCCACTATTTGGAGTATCAAGCTTTTTGATGAGGTCTGAGAATTTCTCGATATTTGCCAAAATATCGGTAACAACCACACGCATTGTTTCTTCCATTGTCTCTACAATAGCATCTGTTGAAGCCATTGTTTTTAAGATGGTGGCAATCCTAGCAGGGGATACGTTAGCAACTTGAAAGACTGCTGTAGCTATCTCTGGGCCTAAGTTTCCATTTTCATCTTCATGAAGAATGCCGGCAGGAGCTCTCATGGCTGTTGTCTGGTGGATCAAGAAGTTATTGCCCTCTTCAACGAGGTAAAAACCGTGCACACGCAGGTTTTGTAAAAGGGCTGCAAACACATCTTCGAGCGTTGCCGGAGTTTCGGATATGATGGTAACCGGAAATTGAAGAAGCTGTGGGTCAAATATGAAATTTTTGCCTGTTAGGCGGCTTACAAAACGCAAAAACTCTGTAATACTAACGTTGTTAAAGTTGATTACGGGCCCGAGTGCTTGAGGATTGGCAGGTTCATTAGCCTGGGCTATTTGATTTTGCTGATTTAGTGCAGAGGGAGTATTTGGAGTGTTAGTTTGGTCATTAGCCGCTGCAATTAAGTCGCTTATATGTTGATTTACATGTAGGCTTGAATGACTGTGTAAGGGCGTGTGGTTATTTTTAGCATCAGCATTTTCAGTGGAAAAATTGGAGTTAGTGGCAGCAGATGTGTCGGTTGTGCTCCACGACACACTTTTGGCAATAGCGCGTGCTGGAGGCGTATTGTCAGCATAGGCGAGCGTGCAAAATGATGCTGCAGATGCAAAAAAAAGAGAGCAGAGTTGTACTTTTGAGCCTGCATTAAAAAGCATATGTAATCTTAAAAGCATAAATAGTTTGGTCCTAAATACTTAGGGCTTTGCTTAGTGCCACTGTGATAAACTTTTCTTTTTGTGTTACAGGTATGTAGCACTTAAGGGATCATTTATTTCAGAGGAGGCAATTTTTTTCCATACAATTCCGGATGTGGAGCAAAATAACTGAAAGTAAAGACTGGTCATTTACAGCGTCTAGCATCATTTTGCTTTTGCGTAAAATGGCCTCAGATAGTCCTTCTGGTGGGTTTTCTTTGTTTTGGCTTAAGATGTCTTTTGCCAATTCTTCTAAAATTGTACGTTCTGTATCTTTTGGGTTAATTCCAAAAAAGAGTAACTTGTCGTTGTTTGCAACAGTTCCATGGGTTTCAAAAAGAGGAGAGGAAATTTTGAGGCTATTTGTAGCGTCAGAAAAATGGGCAAGAATGCCAAAACCATTTTGATAGAAGCTGTATTCTCTATTTTTAGCATCTATAATGATGCAGGCATAAGAAATTGGTTCAATTATCTTGCTCTGAAGGTACTCTTGAATGGTAGCTACAAGAGTAGATAGGTTGTGAGAAGTTTCCTGGAATTGAGAGCCAAAATTGGCTCTTAATAGGGCTTGGAGCATGCAAGCTCTCACTAATCCATCAGAACCTTTATTAGCGCTTTCTGCTACAAATACACATTTTTTATTCGTGGTATCACAAAAGAAATCTACATAAAGACCATTTAGCCCAAGGGTCTCTACATGAGCAAAATCTATCTTTACATCACCCCAGGAGGGCATTTTTTGGGGAAGCAGTGCTAAACTTCTTGCTTCTAGTTTTTCAAAAAGCTCTAAAAACTGGTCAGAGCCTTGTTTATCTTTATCAATATCGCCAGATTTAATATAGGCACTTAAATCAGCAATAAAATCACACATGTCGCTGTAGCGATCTTGAGGGTGTGGTTGAAGTGCTTTTTGCAAAAGCTTTTGCAGACCCTTGGGAGCTAATTGAATGGCAACGCGGCCGTGGCTAATTTTACCCACAGCTAGTTCATAAGCGATAATGCCGAGTGCAAAGATGTCAGATTGAAATGATAAATTTTTTCTGTCGATTCCAAGCTCTGGGCTCATGTAAATTGGTGTGCCTAAAAATCTTAGAGGTACGTCCTTTTTTTCTTCTGTTAAAAGCATGGCAATACCAAAATCGATAACCTTTACCTTGCCTTGGTCATTAATGAGGATGTTTTCTGGCTTTAAATCGCCATGTACGATGCCATGTGTGTGCAGGTGCCCAATTGCATAGGCTATCTGTAATAAGACGTCCATAGCCCGTTTAAGTGCGTAAGGCTGATGTTGAAAGATTTTACGCAGTGATGAGCCTTTTACAAATTCCATAGCAATATAAAGGCCGCCATCAAATGGGCCTGAATCTATCAAGCGAACGATATTGGGGTGATTAGCTAGAGCAATAATACGCGCTTCATCTAAAAAGCGCTGCATTACATCGTGTTCTGCCACATATTCGGGCAAAAGCACTTTAATGATACGAGCTTCTTGGGTTTCTGGATCTGTTGCCAAATACAAAAGACTCATGCCCCCGCGGGAGATGAGTCCTTCTATTTTATATTTGCCAATTTGCTTAAAGGATGGAAGAAAAGCGTGCTGGCTCATACACCAATTTGTAAGATGCGGACTCCGATAGTCTCACCGATTTTTAATAGTTCGCCTTTGCCAACAACTCTTCCGTTGACTACGAGGTTCACACCATTTTCGGGTGTTAGTCCTAAATCAAGAAGGTTGCCAGGAGCAAGTTCTAAAAGCTTTTGCACGCTTATAGAGATTGATGCTACTTCTACAATAAGCTCCATAGGGATGTCGTTTGCTGTAAGTGGGCCCGTGGTTTCATTGACGGCCTGTTTCTTTACAGCTACTTCAACTTTTGGCTTTGTAGGTGCTGCTTTTGCATCATCTGGCGCCTTAGCTAGATCTTCAATAGAGGTATTGGCGGCTTTTTGAATAAGTTCTAAGCCTTCATCTCCATCTTCATCATCTTCTTCCGGAAAAGGATTGTCGTCTTCTTGTTCAGGAGGTGGGCTTTGTTGTTGATACAATTCTTGTGCAGCAGTGTCTGTAGGGGCTGTTGGTGGTTCAACCGGTTCTACCATGGGAGTGTATACCTCATTTTGTAAGGGTATTTCGAGTATTTTAAGAGAGCCTGATTCAAGCTTTGCTCTAAACAGCGTTCTTCCTTGGAATGAGAGAAGCACGAAGCTATTTTCAGCATTTGCATCATAATACAGTTGATCAAGTAATACAAGATCACCGGGTTTGAGCTTTAGTAGGTCGTTAAAGTCTAATTTCGTCTTGCCGGCTTCAATATGAACAATTGTTTCAACCTGATCTAGTGCTTTTTGGGCTTTATCTGCACTTTTGGTAAAAAACGTTTTCCAAGATGAGCGAAATTCATTTGATATGACAAGTCGCAATAGCATCTGCTCGTTGCCAAGAGACACTTTTATGTCCTGGCACAAGGCTTTTTGGGGTACATCTTCAGAATAGGCGGTTATTTTAAATGAGAGGCGAGGATCAAATCCTGAATCATTAAGTAGGCAGATAGTTTCAATACCTAAAAAGCGGTGGAAATTGGTCACAACATCATCAGCTTGTAGTTCTGAGACCACTTCCGATATTTTTAGTACTTTTGCCATAAGGTGCTGTACGTCCTCACGGCACATCCAGAGTGATACTGAACCATCAATGCCGGTGGCGGCAATTTGCGTGCAAAGTGCAGGTTTAGCAATACCTGACATAATGGCATCATTTTCTTTCCACGCTAGCTCTCCCGGTGTAATTTTGAGGCCATCTAGGGAGAATGCCCGAGCAAAATCAAGAGAGAGTTTTTCCCATGGGAAAGAGGGGGGGGTGCCCAATAGGGGCGTTTCATCAAGGTTATAAAGCTCGCGGCTAATAGATTTTAGCCAGTCCCAAGCAATCGGTGGGGCATTAGAGTTTTGTGTTTCGACGCTCACGGTATATATCCTTCGAATTGACTAATCTTCGATATAGCATAGCCCACCTCTTAAAAAGAAGGAAAAAGAATTCCTGGTTTTTGGTTTTTTTCTTTTGTGTCCCGTTCATAGAAATGGAGAATAATCTGGGAGCCCTTCAGGGCGATTGAGTGAAGCCCACTGTGACCGAAGGGAACGGTGGGAGAGGGGAGAATAGAAATAAGAGCCCGTCTGAGGGCGATTGAATAACGTGATTCAATCGCCCTCAGACGTGCTCCGTTGCTTTTTTGGTCTATTCCCACCGTTCCCTTCGGTCACGG